>JAPPDF010000095.1 GCA_028875575.1 Acidobacteriota bacterium | reverse complement strand
AGCGGCCCGGAACAGGGATTGCCGGGTGCATGCCGTCATCCAGCCCGAAGTTCAATCCGACAGGCTGGACAACGGCACCATCGAGTTCATTCGAGCCGTGGCCTGCAACTATTGGGCCCAGGGCATCGATGGACTCTATCTATCCCAGTGGTTCACGGCCTATCCCTACCGCGCTGAGTTCTATGCCCAGTTGCGGGAGATGAGCCACCCCGATATCATGACCGCCAAGGATAAGTTTTACTACGTCCCTACCAGGCAGAGGGCGACCGGACCTCAGATGCCTCTGCCCAAGACTCTGAAAGTGAACCAGCCGGTAAAGACCCACCTAGCGGTCTCGGATGACCTGCCGCGTTGGGACAAGATGGGCCGAGTCCACGAGGTCCTGCTCCGCTTCCGGCTGACCGGAGCCACCGAAACCGACCGCATGGAGTTCCGCTTCAACGGCAAGAAGCTGCCCAAATCGAGCCTGAGAAAAATCAACCGGGTCTACCGCATGAGGGCCCCGCGTTACCGCGTCTTCGGCTATTGGTACATCTACCGGCTGCCGCGGGACCACTGGCCCATGCAGGGCAAGAACCAGGTGGAAGTGACGCTGCACCATCGCGACGACGACATCATCCCCGAGCTGGCCCTGAAGGACGTGGAGATAGAGGTGAAATACCTGGACGGCAAGAACTTCGCCCGCGGCCAGGATCCGGACACGGGGCCTTACCGTGTGTGGACGCCGTAGTGGACAGTGGCTGCCGGGTAGTTGGAGCTGATATTCAGGGGTTGCCCCCGCAGAGAAACGAGGTGCTCAAGTGGCCAAGATTACCCAGTACAAGGGCTATCAAAGTGGCGGGGAGCCGCCGGTCCCCAAGCCGGCGGAACCGGTTCAGCCCAACGTGGTGACCGTCCAGGACGGATTGCCGCTCCAGTTTCCGGGCAGCGAAGGGGTCGGGGTACGGGTGCTGCATCCCACCAACCCCAAGGCTCCTTCCAAGAACTTCGGGTTGACCATGTACTATCTGCCGCCCCACGTGACCTCGGAGACGGCAAGTCACTACACCGAGGAGTGTTATCTGGTTCTGCGGGGCAGCGGCGACATGATTCTGGCGGGCCGCAGGGTGCCCGTAAAGCCGGGAGTGTTCGTCCACCTTCCCGCCTGGTGCGAGCACGCCGTGGACAACACCGGCGAGGAAACCATGGAGATCCTGGTCTGCACCGCGCCGACTAATCCTTGAGAGCCTCTTGCAAATTTCGGCAGCCGGACGTTTGCCGGGAGTGGCCACAAAGGGCACAAAATCATAATTTATGACTTTTGTGCTTTTTGTGGTTACACAGCGTTTTTCACCGGGTCGCAGCCGATATTGAAAGAGGCAGAACATCGAGATTATCGGCAAGATACCTGCGCCGTTGCGAAATTTGCACAAGGCTCCCGTAATCGGCGGCCCTCACCTCTCTACGGGGCGGCCGCGGGAGCAGTGTTCCTCCCGTCGGGCAGCACCACACTGGCCAGCCAGCCCACGGTGAAGGAGGCGATGTTTCCCAGGCCCATGATCATCCAGGGGTGCCAGGGGAAGCGCACGCTGTCGATGAGGGCTGACGAGGCGCCCAGCATCTCCAGAATCGTGTCTGCTCCCCCCCAGACCGAGATGGCTATTCCGGTGATCACGCCCACCCAGACGCCGCGGGTATGGGCTCTCGGGACGAACATTCCCAGCAGGAAGAGTCCCAGAATACCGCCGCCGATGAAGGAGCTCACGGTGGCGCCGAAATAGTAGGCCCTCTCTACGCCAGCCAGCATCAACAACCCCGAGCCTATTCCCAGAACACCCCAAAAACCGGAAGCGATCCGCCCCAGCACAAGCTGGCGGTGGTCGCTGGCTTCCGGACGGAAGTGCAGGTAGAAGTCCCGAACCGTGATCATGGCCAGGCTGTTGATGGTGGTGTCCAGGCTGGACATGGCGGCCGCGCACATTCCGGCCAGGATGAGTCCGGAGATTCCCGGGGGAATGGAGTTCATCACGAAGAAGGGGAAGATCTGGGTCTCCTTGGCGGCGATTTCAGCCGGCAGTTGGCCGGGGTGAATCTGGTAATAGGCATAGAGAAGGGAGCCAATCAGCAGAAAGAGGGTCCAGGTGGTCACGATGCTGAACCCGCCGCACAAGAGAGCCTTTTGAGAGGAACGGGTGCTGGAGGCGGCCAGGTAGCGCTGAGCCACGTCCTGACTGGTCGTGTAGTAGGTGCCGTGGTGGACAAGTCCGTAGAGAATGATCACCACGATGGTCGGATGAGACAGGTCCAGGGACCAGTCCACCAGCTTGAACTTGCCGGCGTCCCCGGCGACCTGGAACAGGTGAAAGGCGCCCTCGTCCGAGCCGAGGGTCAGAAACCAGAGGCAGAACAACCCCCCGCCGAACAGGGTGACCGATTGCAGGACGTCGGTCCAGATCACGGCCTCCAGTCCTCCGAACATGGTGTAGAGGAGAGCCAGGATGCCGCACACGACCAGAATGGTCACCGGGTCCCATCCCGTCATGGCGTTGAGGGCCTTGGCCATCAGGAACAGGATCATTCCGTTGCGGAAGAGGTGGTAAAGGACGTAGATCAACGAGGCGTAGCAGCGGGTGCCGTACCCGAAGCGCTGCTCCAGGAATTCATAGGCGCTCATGCGGACCCGCTGCCGGTAGTAGGGAATCACCCAGCAGGCGGCCAGAACGGCGATGACGGGAAAGATCAGGTGGGAGAGGTGGGGGATCCAGTCGCCCCCGTACCCCTGACCCGGAAAGGCCAGAAAGGTCCCGGTGCTGATGGAGGAGCCGAAGAAGGAGAAGCCCACCGCCCACCAGGGCACGGAGCGCCCGCCCAGGAAAAAGTCCTCGGTGCTGTTCTGGCGGCGCGCAAACCATCCCCCCATGAAGACGATCAGCACCAGGTAAGCCGCCAGGATCAACCAGTCGATTGTCGCCATGTCAGGACTGCATCCACCAGGAGAAGGCCAAAGCCGCCCCGATCAGGCCCAGGCACCAGAGGGTGATCGACACGAACCCCCTGTAGAACCACTGCAGCCCTGCTTCCCGCCGCAGCTCGATGGTGCTGGAGGATCCGTAGATCTTGTCCCGGGCGTAGAACCGGTAGAGCTCACCGATCTTCTCCGGGTCCGGCGCCGGAGGTTGAGCGGCATCCGTACCGGCCATGGCCGGCAGTTGAATGCCGGCCTGGCGCAGTTTCTCGTCCTGGCCCACCGGGGTGCTCAGGATGGCGTAGAAGCGGTTGAGCAAGGTCTCGTCTTCCGGGGGCGTGCGAAGGCTGACCAGCCAGGTGACCAGGGTGCAAGCCAGCGTGGGGATGAAGACGGTGTACTCGAAGGAGGCCTGCAGCCACACCTTGAGCCACAGGAACAGCAGGGCGCCGGTCGTCACCCCGGCCCAGAGCGCCTGGCGATTGGCGCGTCTCCATACCAGGCCGAAGTAGAGGGGAACCGAGATGAAGGAAATCAGCGACCAGCCCAACTCGATGTATTGAATGATGTTCTCCAGAAAGCGGGTGGTGACGTATCCCAGGAAGACGGCGATGAACCCCCAGATCCGGGCATGGGTGATGTAGAAGCGCGGCGAGCGAGCGCGGAAGAGCCGCTTCCGGTAGAGGTAGTCGACCACCAGCCCCGAGGTGGTGGTGGCGAAGGTGTCCACCGAGGACATCAGGGCGGCGGCAAAGCTGGCCACCAGCAGTCCCAGCACTCCGGCGGGCAGCAGCGACTTCATCAGCGTCCCCCAGGCCAGTTCCGGGTCTTCCAGGCCGGGATAGTAGATGGCGAAGAGAATGCCGTAAAGGGCGAAGAGGATGGTGATGAGCCGCTTCCAGACGTGGGCCCAGCCGCACTGGGTGCCTGTCCTCTCGTCGCGGGCAATGGCGATCCAGGTCAGGATGTTGGGTGCCACCACCGAGCCCACCGCGCCGGAAAAGAGCAGCGCGATCACATAGGTCCAGGGGATCTCCACAGACTGCAGCGACCAGGTCGCGTCGGGCAGGGCCGCCAGGGCGTCCAGCCCGCCGGCCGCTTTCCAGAGGAAGGGCAGGAGGCCGAAGCTCAGCACCACCAGGCAGAGGATGCCCTGAAAGAGATCGGTCAGCAGGGACGACATGGCGCCGCCGGTGGCCACGTAGAGGGCCACCAGGGTGCAGCAGATCAGCACGGCCGAGTCCACCGAGAGGGTGGTGATGGCCGCCAGGACTTTTCCCCCTCCGGTGATGAAGATGCCGATGAAGTTGACCGAGATGAGCAGTCCCAGGACCGAATAGAGGGTGGCTACGCCGGGACCGAAGCGCAGCTCGAAGAATTCGGCCATGTTGAAGACTCGGGCCCGCTTGTAGACCACCGAGAAGAGGTAGTACATGGGCGTGGCGAACAACTGGGACCACCAGAGCCAGATGCCCGACAGCCCGCTGCGGTAGGCGGCGGCGCTGACCACCACCGCTTCGGCCCCGGCCAAGGCCGAGCTGAAGTTGAAGAGAAAGGCCGGCAGCTTGCCCCAGGATCCGCCGGCAATAAAGAAATCGCCCAGGGATCGGGTCTTCCTGGCGCCCAGGAAGAGTCCCAGGTAGGCCACGATACAGATGTAGAGGATCAGGATGGCCCAGTCCAGGGCCTGCAGTCCCAGCATCGCTATTTGCCTCCGTCAGGTGGATTCGACGACTCGGTTGCGGTGGGGCCGGGTTGCGGTCTTCGATTGCCGGCATGGCCCGGATGGTACGGTCGATCCGAACTTTGGATGATTGGGCGCCGGAAGGGACAGGAATAGAAGCCCCTCACCATGCGGTCGCGCCCGGTTTAGGTGTGCGAGCTAGACTCCCGGAATCCCCTCCACTGCCACCACCCGTACCGGACAGGAGTCCAGGCCATGAATGGGCAGGGGGGTGAAGGTGATCATGAAGGTCTCCGCCCGAAGCTGATCGATGTTGCAAACCACCTCCAGCAGGAGAATGTCATTGCCCAGGAGCAACTCGTGACAGGCGATGCACCCCTGGACGTGGTTTTCGATCGCGATGCCGTCGCCCCAGCCGACGCACTTGACCTTCTTTTCCAGAAACCAGCGTCCGACTTCCTCGGACATGTCAGGGCGCTGGTCGTCGGGCGAGTGTACGAAGGGCGTGCTGTGAAAGGGAGAATCCAGCAGGACCGTGTCCCCCGGCCGTATCCGGCCCCGGTCCGCCTGTTCCAGGTCCTCGGTCCGGATCAGCTCCCGCGGGCGGGCGGTCTCCAGGTTCAGCAGGATGCCCCGTCCCAGGAAGTTCTCGATCGGGAGCTGCATGCCGTCCTTCCACTCGTGCCTGAAGTGGTAGGGAAACTCCAGGTGAGTCCCCAGGTGGGAGGTGATGTCGATGTGGGCATGGTATCCGTCCACCCCGCCGATAAAGGTGTGGTGGCGATGGAGCTTGCATCGCCTCTTCTCGGTGGCGGGGTCCAGCGGCTTGGAAAGGTCAACGACTCTCAGCTTGTCAAAATCCAGGATGGACTCGGTCATGGAAGAATGTTTCCTTTTGAGTTCTAACGGAACCAGTCGTAGAGCAGGCCCAGGGACCGATCCTCGAGCGGCAGGGAGACCCGGGCGCCGCCCTGGGCCGAGGACTGCTTGAGGGCGACTTCGACCTCGATGGCGGTGGCCACCCGCCGGCCGGAGTTCTTGGGTTCATCCATCTCTCCGGCCAGGCACCTCATCAGGTCGTCCAGGCTGTAAACCGCTCCATAAGGGGGAATGAACCGAGGCGCCGGCCAGGGCATTTCCACCATCTGCTTTCTGCCTCCGGGCGGAGTCACTTCCTGAAACAACTGCCAGCCGGGGCGGAAACTGAACTGGATTTCGCCCTTGGTCCCGCTGATCCTCACACCCGGGGCCCCTTTTCTGAAGTGGACCACCTGTCCGTTCTCCGCCACCAGCATGCCCTGGCCGCCAAACTCGGTGCTGCCGCCGGGACGGCGGGGCGGGTCTCCCGTGGCGCTCACCCAGGCCGGCGGGCTGTCCAGAAAGTAGGACCAGTTCTGGTGCTGGGCGCTGGCGCCTCTGGCTTCAATGGAGGTCACCTCACCGATGGCGCCGCCGGTCACCAGTTCCTTGGCCTTGGCGAAAGAGGGGTGGGTGGTGGTGATGGCTCCGCAGGAAAGGGGGATCCCCCGGTCGGCGCAGACCTTCACCATGCGGTCGGCCTCTTCCAGGGTGAAGGCCATGGGCTTCTCGGTGAAGATGGCCTTGGCTCCGGCCTCGGCAGCCTTGACCGTCAGGAAGGCCCGACCCTTGGTGTTGGTGCAGACGGCCACGATGTCCAGCGCCTCCTTTTCGTACATTTCCAGGGCGTCGGTGTAGAGGGCCTTGATGCCGTAGCGATCCCCGAAAATCTTCAGGCGGTCCACATCCCGCTCGGCCCCGGCCACCAGCTCGACTTCGGGACGATCCCACAGAGCCTCGGCATAGGAGGAGGGCAATCCCTCGAAGCCCGGATGGTCGTGGTGGTGGAACTTGCGGTGGACATCCACCTCGGGGGTAATGCGCCGGGTGTCCTCCACTTTGTAGGCCGGATCCCACCAGGGGCCCTGGCGGTGTGAACCGTCCCGTTTGGCGACGTCATAGAGGACCCCCGTCCATCCCAGGCCAACCACGCCGGCCCGATACTTTGGCTTGGAGGTCTTCTTGGCCGCCGACAGGGTTGCCGTCCCCAGAGAGAGACCGGTCCCGGAGGCAGCCCCAAGGGTCAGGGCAGACCTCATGAAGTCGCGTCGAATCATGATTGTCCTCCTTGGTTCCCGGTCGAACGCCGGTAGGGGCGTGACGGGAATCTTTGCAACTGTGCGGGAGGCGATAGTCCCCCCGGGGGTTGGCAGTTCGACTGATTGTCGCCTTGGTGACCGCCGGCTCGATCCCGCCTCGAAGGATTAACGGAACCAGTCGTAGGTCAGCCCCAGGCTGCGGTCCCTCAGAGGCAGCTCCACCCGCTCGCCCCCTCGTGCAGAGGACTGCTTCATCGCCAATTCCGCCTCCAGGGCCATGGCCACGATGCGTCCCGAGTTCTTGGGCTCCTTCATGCGGCCCTCCATGGTGGCGATCAGGTCGTCCAGGCACCAAGGGGTGCGCATGCCCCCGAACTGGGGATCGGGCCAGGGAATCTCCACCCGCCCCTTGCGTCCCGAGGGGGTGTCCACGTCCTGCCGCAGGATCCAGCGCTTGCCGTCGAAGACGATCTCCCCCGTGCTTCCCGAGATCTTGACTTGAGGGGCTCCGTCCCGGATATGGACCACCGTGCCGTCCTTGGCCACGATGATCCCCTGTCCCATGAACTCGCTGCTGCCGCGGTCGCGCCGGGGCTTGTCGCCGATGCCGCTGACCCAGGCCAGCTCGCTGTCCACGAAGTAGACCCAGCACTGGTGTTGGGACAAGAGGGGGACTCGGGCCTCGATGGAGGTGACATCTCCGATGGCGCCGCCGGTGACCAGCTCCTTGGCCTTGGCGAACGACGGATGCGAAGTCGTGGTGGCCCCGCCCACCAGCGGGACGCCGGCCTTGGCGCAGGCGTTGACCATGTCGTCGGCCTCCTTCAGGGTGAAGGTCATGGGCTTGTCCACGAAGATCCCCTTCACTCCGGCCTCCACCGCCTTGACCGTCAGGAAGGAGCGACCCCTGGTGTTGGTGGCGATGGCCAGGATGTCCAGGTTCTCCTTCTCGTACATCTCCAGGGCGTCGGTGTAGAGGGCGGTGATGCCATAGCGCTCCCCGAACATGGACAACCGCTTCTTGTCCCGGTCGGCGCCGGCCACCAGCTCCACCTCGGGACGGTCCCAGATGGCCTCGGCGTAGGTGGCCACCAGCCCTTCCTTGCCCGGATGGT
Source organism: Acidobacteriota bacterium (assembly GCA_028875575.1). Lineage (NCBI taxonomy): Bacteria > Pseudomonadati > Acidobacteriota > Acidobacteriota bacterium. Next base: position 50,439 of record JAPPDF010000095.1, on the reverse strand, counting down.
CGTGGTGGTGGAACTTGCGGTGAACGTCCAGCCAGTCGGGAGTGGGACGTTTGGCGCTCTCCAGGTCGTACTTGGGGGTCTTGTAGGACCCGCCGATGTTTTCGTAGTCGCGCGTGCCCATGTCGTAGAGCACGCCCATCCAGCCCAGGCCCACCACGCCGCCTCGATATTTGGCTTTTCCCTTCTTCTTGGGCAAGGCGGCGGGAGCCGCACCCAGCGAAAGTCCGCTGGCCGAAACCGCCCCCAGGGTCACGGCCGACTTCATGAAGTCACGTCGAATCATCTTGGTTCTCCTTATTTGTTATTGATTGCAGATCGCGCCGACCGCGGGAGTGCAGGCGGGGTCGGCGCCTGGGTCCCGACAAACCGATTTCAGGCTACGGCTGGCGGTCTCGCTAACGAAACCAGTCGTAAGTCAAACCCAGGCTGCGGTCCTTGAGAGGCAGCTCCACCCGCTCGCCCCCTCGTGCAGAGGACTGCTTCATGGCCAATTCCGCCTCCAGGGCCACGGCCACCAGGCGGCCCGAGTTCTTGGGCTCGTCCATGCGGCCCTCCATGCAGGCGATCAGGTCGTCCAGGCAGTAGACCGTGCGCATTCCCAGACCGAACTGCGGGTTCGGCCAGGGCATCCGGACTCTCCGCTTGCCGGCGGGTGTGTCGCTGTCCTGCCACAGCCGCCAGTAGTGTTGACTCCTGTCGAAACTCATCTCGCCCTTGCTGCCGGAGATCCGCACCATGGGCGCGCCGTCCCGGATATGGACGACCGTGCCGTCCCTGGCTACGATGATCCCCTGTCCCATGAATTCGCTGCTGCCGCGCTCGCGCCGGGGCTTGTCCCCTGTGCCGCTGACCCAGGCAAGCTCGCTGTCCACGAAATAGCTCCAGTCCTGATGTTGAGAGGTGAGCGGCACCTGGGCCTCGATCGAGGTTACCTCTCCGATGGCCCCGCCCTTGATCAGCTCCTTGGCTTTTTGGAAGGAGGGGTGCGAGACGGTGGTGGCGCCGCCCACCAGCGGGACGCCGGCCTTGGCGCAGGCGTTGACCATGTCGTCGGCCTCCTTCAGGGTGAAGGTCATGGGCTTGTCCACGAAGATCCCCTTCACTCCGGCCTCCACCGCCTTGACCGTCAGGAAGGAGCGACCCCTGGTGTTGGTGGCGATGGCCAGGATGTCCAGGTTCTCCTTCTCGTACATCTCCAGGGCGTCGGTGTAGAGGGCGGTGATGCCATAGCGCTCCCCGAACATGGACAACCGCTTCTTGTCCCGGTCGGCGCCGGCCACCAGCTCCACCTCGGGACGGTCCCAGATGGCCTCGGCGTAGGTGGCCACCAGCCCTTCCTTGCCCGGATGGTCGTGGTGGTGGAACTTGCGGTGAACGTCCAGCCAGTCGGGAGTGGGACGTTTGGCGCTCTCCAGGTCGTACTTGGGGGTCTTGTAGGACCCGCCGATGTTTTCGTAGTCGCGCGTGCCCATGTCGTAGAGCACGCCCATCCAGCCCAGGCCCACCACGCCGCCCCGGTACTTGGCTTTTCCCTTCTTCTTGGGCAAGGCGGCGGGCGCCGCACCCAACGAGAGTCCGCCGGCCGATACCGCACCCAGAGCCGCGGCCGAACTGATGAATTGACGTCTGATCACAAGAATCCTCCCTGTGAGATAGCGATTCCGAGTCCGTGCCGGAGAGTTTCGAAATTCCGGCCAGGGCTCTGCCGCGAAAGCCCGGCTGCCAGGCGGTAACAGGCTCCGCGGGAGGTCACCACGCCGCCTCGGCCTCGATCTTGCGGTATACCTGCTGTCCCTTTCTGAACCATTCCAACATGGCCTCTTTGTCGGCCGCTTCCCTGAATACCCCTCGGGTTTCCACCCTGTGGATGAGCTGATCGAGTTGTTGAATGAGGAAGGCGGCCGACTCCCTGACGGCGATCCTCCTGTTGCCCCGGTAACAATACACGGGACTGCTATGAGCGTAAAGAGCCACATCGTTGGGGATCAGCTTGTGGGCTTCGCCGTGGACCCGCACGGCAACCCAGGAGCTGTCGGAGATCTCCAGTTCGCGGATCAGTCGAATGAGTTTCCCGCCTTCCTCGGCCTCCTGGCTGGCGGCAACCTTGCCGTTGACGATCAGGTCCATGCGGGTCATGGGCACGTGGGAGACGGCCTCGGCCTCGATCTCCAACGGCAGGCTCCCGGTCTTCCAGCGGATTTCCTCTCCGGCTTCCTTGCCATTGACTCGGAACTTCAGCAGGGGCCCGTTGGTGGCAAAGCTGCGGCCTTTCCGGTAGGCCTCGAGCCAAGCGTCGTAGGTGAGGGGGGAGTCGATCCGGGCATAGAGCCGTCCGGCGCCCGGGATGAGGTGATAGGGGACGTTCAGGAAGGCATCGGTTCCCGCCGAGATGGGGCACTGAAAGCCGCAGTTGAGCAGTTGGTACCAGTGTTCGGTGTTGACATCCTCGTTGCGCTGGCAAATTACGTCGATGGTGTCTGCGGCTCCCAGCGCAATATCTGCCGGGTATTGGGAAGGCAGGCCGGGATGCACGTAGGTGACCACGGCTCCCTGGGCCTTGGCTGCCAGTCCCATGTGGTAGTTGGGTGGATAGTCGTAGGGAAGGGGGGTCCCCGGCCAGCCCACGTAGGCCGGCTGAACCAGAGTCTTCAAGCCCAGGTAGCCCACGTGGTTGTTGACGTCCCCGGCCCTCATCTCCTGGTTCCAATAGAGGATGGTGTGCTCCCCGGAGAGATGATGGGGCCGCCCCTGAAAGTACTGCCGGTCGTTGATGTGCGAGTCAACGTCATTACAAACCAGCAAGTGGGGAAGGTTGAGGTCTTCGGCCCTGGAGATGAGTCGAACCTCGGCGGGCCGGATGAGATGATCGTTATAGACGTTGGGGTGAATGTGGGTGTCTCCGGAGAACCAACCCTGCCGGCGCAGGTCGAACGGCTTTTGCAGCCGGACTTCGACGGTGCCCGAACCGCCGGCCAGGATGGAAACTTCCCGGGAGACCGGTTGGTATTCGAAGCCCTTCACTATCTCCAGGGTAGCTTCCCCGGGAGGCAGATCCACCTGGAACTCGCCGCCGCTGTAAAAGTAATAGTCCCCGCCGAAGGGCTGCCCGTAGTCGGCATTGGACACCCGGGCCTGCGTCCCCGCCGGCCGGTAGTCCCGCCCGTCGGAGCCGGTGAGGTAGATCCGGGCCGGCGTCACCGAGCCCTCCTCATCCAGCACACGCACTTTCATGCGGCCCGCCTGGACCACCGCACCCTCCAGAGGAATGGGCCTGGTCCGGCCTTGGGCCAGTACTTCCAGGCTGGGCATGGCCTCCGAGTCCGCCTCGGTGTGCAGCGTCATGTAGGTGCCCGCCGCCTGGCCGGGCATCAGACGAAAACTGTGGGTCGCCGATCCTTTTCCGCTGGTCGTTTTGAGGGTGACTGTCTGCGGGGCGGAGGCGCCGTTTCGCAGGACCACCGGAAGCGGATAGGGCTTGCCCCTCAGGAGGCGCAGTGCACGCGGCTTCGCGATCACTTCGATGTCTTCCCCAACCTCGATTCTAACCAGATGGGGACTCTCCAGCGACCAGTAGCCGTCGCTGGCCATGCGGTCGGCCTCGGCCCGGGTCGGAGTCCCGGCGCCGCCGCCCAGCGCTGTCTGCTTGTAGATTTCCGACTTGAGCCACCGTTGCGCCTTGATCACTGACGGACGTTTCGTGCCCTTCCACTGCAGAAGTCGGATGGAAAACTCGGCCAGGCCGGTAAAGCGGTCGGCGATCTCCCGGTCCCGGGCGAACGGGGCGATGTGGGAAATCTGGGTCATGGGGACTTCCGGGGGCGGTTGTCCCCAAAACGCCGAGCTGCCGCACCAGCATAGCAGCAGGAAAAGGATTGTCCCCAGTCTGGTGAAGGGACGCATGCCGTCAGTTCCTCCAACGATTGCTCTAGGCTCGGGGCCTCGCGATGGCCGCGGGACCGAGGTCGGTATCCTCGTTGCTTCGATAGTAGTTTTTCCCCATCAAGTATCGTGTCTCGATCTCGATGTCGCGAAGTTTCAGCGAAGGAGTGATGTCGGGGTCCCGCTTGTTGAGGGTGACCTCGATGGTGTTTTTGCCTTGCCTGGGCCAGTGGTCCCGGTCCAGCCGGTAGATGTACCAGTAGGCGTTGTTGACCCGGAAACGAGGCGCATGCATGCGGTAGAGGTGATTGATCTTGCGCGCCTGGGATTGGGGCAGCTCCTTGCCGTTGAACCTGAACGTCACTCGATCGAGTTCGGTGCTGTCGGCCAGACGGATTCGCAGCAGGACTTCGTGAACCCGTTTCTGCCTGTCCCAGTAAGGCAGATCGTCGGCAATGGGCAGCTCGAACTTGACGGGCCGGTTCTCCTTCAGCTCGACAGGGAGCGGAGCCGTTTGGGTCGGAGGCCTGCTTCGAGTCTGATCGGCCGTGGGGACCATGTAGAACTTGTCCTTGGGGGCCATGAGCTTGGGATAGGCGACCTCTCTCAACCGCTCGTAGAAGGGAGCCTGGTAGGGCCAGTTGGTGCCGGCGAACCACTGGCCGAGGTAGAGGCCGTCGACTCCCTGGGCCCAGTAGTTGCAGGCCACGCCACGAATCATTTCGATGGTGCCGCCGCTCACGCGGTCCGAGTTCAGAACGGCGTTGGTGCCGGCGTGAATGCGGCAGGAGGTGCCCTTGGCAATCTCGAGCAGCGGCCGGAAGTCCGCCAGGTTGTCGATCTTCTGATAGTAGTTCTGGCCGTTGATCACGTCCACGATGCCCTGCCGGATCCACTCCGGCACATCCAGCCCCAGCGAGCGCGCCCACGCGATGTTGGCGGGGACCAGAACCGCCAGTTCGCGGTCCTTGCCGCTGGCCTTGACGGCCTTGTGGACCCGCTTGACCCATTTGGTCATGATTTCCAGGCCGGCTTCCACCTCCTTGGGGTGGAAGAAGTAGTGGTGGCCGAACCACAACTCGAACCCGTCGATGGGGTAATTCTTGAGCACTTCCTCGATGAGCGCGAAACGCTCGTCCTGCACCTCCTGGTGTTTGAAGTCCAGTTGCCTTGCCCCGTTGAAGCTCTCGTCCAGGTTGCCACTGGCTCCAATTTCCAGGTGCCGGTTTTCCCAGGTGAAATTGGCCGCGCGAACGTCCCGATGGCGGTCGGCTCCCCGCCCCCTATTGAGCAACAGAGACGGATAGAGCATCAGTCCGTTTGCCCGGGCGTGGTCGCACACGATGCGCAAGGGGTCCCGTCCCGATTCCAGCATCATCTTGGCGTTCTGGTGGGCCCGGCGGAAGATCAGGTGGGGCCACTTCTCGACCGGATCTCCCCACAGCTCCCCGACCTCGGTCTTGTGAAAGACCGTGCGCCCGTCCCCCAGACCGAACACCATGGCATCGACCGGAGTTCCCAGCACTTCATCTACCGCGGCCTCGAACTGCTCTTTCTCCATGGGAGGTTCGTACATGTAGATGGCCGGATGGCGAGCGTCGTTATAAAACATGATCCGGGGTTTCTTCCTGCCCCCGTGACCGCCGGCTGCGGAGGCCGGCCGCGCCGCCCCCGATGCCGCCGGAACGGCGGCCGAGGTCAGACCGGCGGCCAGGGCTGTTTTCATGAATTGGCGTCTGATCATGGCAAATCTCCTTGCACGGAGCGGACCTGAAGCCACCAGTTTGCGCGAAGCGATCCACGGTGGAGGCTGTCGCCGCGGCTTCCCGGTCCACAGAGGTTTTGAAGGATGTGCAGGATATCATGAACCCCTGTTGCCGCGAGACTTTTGCCTCCCGGTTTCGGTGCTCTTTCTGCGAACAATCTCCAATTCCAATTCGCAATCCTTGACCCATCCGTCAATGTCGTTTCGACTCAAGAAATCAAGTCGTATACTTATGTCCATTCTGGAAGGAGAAGTGAGATGCGAACGATTGGAGTTGCAAAGTTCGGGGAGCAGTGCCTGGCCTTGTTGGACCGGCTTGACGCTGACGGCTTGATCATCACCAAGCATGGCAAGCCGGTCGCGCGCGTTGTTCCTTATGACCGGCAGCATGATGACCGGCAGCATGCCGACCTGATCGGCAGCCTGCGACACAAGATCAGGATTCGAGGAGATATTTTGACGACTGGCCTCGGCCCGAAGAGAACTGACGGGCCGGGGCCGAACCCATCCAAGCCCGGGCAACCGGCAGAAACTCCGGAGGAGCGGAAAGCATGAACACGGTGAACAGAAGGGACTTCCTCATTCAATCCGTATCGGCAGCGGTAGCGGCCGGAGGGCTCTATCCTCGCAAGGCCGCGGGGGCTACTGCAAAGGACAGGCTGAGCGTGGCCATCATCGGCTGCGGCCGCCTGGGGCAGCAATACGCCGAGATCTACCGGGCTCTCCCCCAGACCGACCTGGTGGCCATCGCGGAGTGGAACCCCGAGCGGCGCAAGGTCGTGGGAGAACGCTTCGGGGTGAAGGCTCTCTTCCGGGACGCCGACGCCCTGCTGAAGGAGGTGGTCCCCGACCTGGCGGCCATCATCACCCCCACCAAATATATGACGCCCGGCGTGGTGGCCTGCGCCGAGGCGGGAGTCAAGGGAGTCCAGACCGACCGGCCCTTCGCCGCCAAGCTGTCCGACGCCGACCGGATGATCGAGACCTGCAAGCAGCGGGGGACGGTGCTGGCAGGGGGCGCCCTGGAGAGGGCCAACTGGGAGGTGGAGGAGGCCGGAAGGCGACTGGCCTCGGGAGAACTGGGGAAGCGCCAGGGGGCAGCCGTCCACAGCTACCGAGGCGAAATCCTGGCTGGAGGATCGGCACGCATCCTGGTTCTGGAGCACTTCGCCCAGGCCCGGGTGGAGGAACTGATCACCTGGGGAAGCCCGCCTGAGGCTCTGGACGATGCCGCCACCGACTATGGCCTCAACATCAACGGCCGTTTCCGGCTGACCTCCGGGCTGGAGTGCCAGGTCTTTGGCAGCGAGGAGGAGGCCCCCCACCGGGGAGTGGAAGTGTGGACGGAGGATGCTCTGGTGAGATGGGACCGCCACGGAGAGCCCCTGACCCAGATCTTCCAGGGCTTTGACGCCAAGGGGGGGCGCAAGGAAGTGGGCCACGGCTATCGGCCTTGGTCCTGGGCGCCGGTATCCAAGCAGCTGGACCCACTATTGGACCGAATCGGCCACCACGGGTCGGAGCGGCATTACGTGCTGGCCCCCATCAGTTGCCTGATCGACGCCGTGGCCAAGGGGATTCCGCCCCGTATCACCGGAGAGACCCAGCGCCACGCCCTGGAAGTGGCCATCGCCAGCAAGATCTCGGCCCAGCGGGGCAGCGTGCCCGTCAAGCTGCCGCTGGAGGACCGCTCCTTGGCCCTCTATCCGCGGCCCTATCGCTGGTTGGGAGGCGACGTCTCCGGCCGGCCCCAATCGGCCACCGAGGCGGCGGGGAAGGAGTAAGCCTGGGTCATTCGGGCACTGATTTCGAATGGTAGTGTCTGAATTTCGGAGCACGGCTATGACGAAATTGCTGCTGATGGACTGTTTGCGAGAGAACTCATCGAAGGTGTTGAGGCCGCGGAAGTCATTGAGCATTACGCTGACTACCCCAAGGGACCGTGCGTTTTAGTGCTCCAGCGAACGAATGATGGGCGCTCGGTCCATGTCGCCTGGGGAATTGCCGCTGGCCAGACAAGTCCAGCAGTGCTGGTCACAGCTTACTTGCCTGATCCGAAAATATGGGGACCCGGGTTTAAGCGGAGTCGCCAATGAGCAAGAAAAAACGGACGAAGCTTGTTCACGAAGGATGCTACGTTGCGGAAGTTGACGTGGAACTACTCGAGGAGCCTGAAGGATGGTCTCCCTACCTATCCATTGAAGATGCGTATCGCCTCGACGATGTAAGGCAGGCCCTCCGTAGAGGTGATACTAGGACCGCCGCAAAATTCTCCCGCGTGTACACTCTCACGCCTGTCTCCGCGTGAGGCCACACCGCACTTCATCTATGCGGTTGCCGCATAGAGGAGCCGCGTAACAGTACGTAAACTGGAATTGATTATCGCCATGGCACATGAGACGTTTCACTATTTTGCATATGGCTCAAACATGCTCACACGTCGGCTCACTTCGCCCAAGCCCAAGCGAGCACCCTCCGCCGTGTCCATAGGAACCGGATACATTGCTGGTCGCAGGCTGACTTTTGACAAACGAAGCCGGGATGGCTCTGGAAAATGCGATGCCGAGGAGACTGGAAACGCCACAGACCGTGTCTACGGCGTCATCTTTGAAATCAGCTTCTCGGACAAATGTGATTTAAACAGGGCAGAGGGTCGTGGGAAAGGATACGAGCTCGAGACTGTCGAGGTAATTACGAAACAAGGAACAGCTTTGGCGCAAACCTACATCGCCACCAGAAAGGAGCGGGGGTTGCGACCGTATCATTGGTACAAGGCACTGGTGGTGTCTGGTGCTGTCGAGCACGACCTTCCCAGTAGCTATGTGGAGTGGCTTCGAGTATTCAAGTCTGAAGAAGATCCGCACGCCGACCGTCGGGCGGAAAACGAGGCGATACTTTTTGCAGACTAACGAAGCGCCGTATGGGAGAGAAGCTCTCAACTTCATCGACCCATTGGAATGCCTCGATGTTTCTTCATGTAACGAGTAAAATTTCGTCTTGGAGCGTAATGGTCTTCACGAAGGGTGATCGATGAGAAACGAGTTCACGGCGATTATTGAGCAGGATGGGGAATGGTATATTGCCTACTGCCCTGAAATTCCCGGGGCCAACGGTCAAGGCAAGACCAGGGAGGAAGCACGCGAGAATTTAGCTGAGGCCATAGTGCTTATTCTCACGGACCGCCGGGAGGAGGGGTTGCGCGGTGTGCCGCCAGAGGCCATCCGAGAAACGGTCATCATCCCGTGAAACGGGTCAGTTTGCTCCGACATCTTCGGCGGCACGGTTGTTCCCTCAAACGCGAAGGGCGTTCTCATTCGCTGTGGGGCAATTCAAATACTGGCGCCGTCGAGACCGTTCCACGCCATACGGAAATTCCCAACCGCCTGGCCCGCAAGATCTGTCGTAACCTTTCGGTGCCGGAGGTCGGGACGAAATAATTCGGGTTCTCATTTCCTGCCGGCGGGGTGGCCGGGTGCCGCATTACAGGGAATCTGAGCGGCACGCAACGGGAGTGCATGCGGGCGGGACGCCCGCGCTCCCGGGGGGCGCCTCCTCCCATCGCTCTTGCTCCTCGAGGGCGCGCGCGCCGGTTTGCCGGGCTGCAACCCTGCCGATGCGGCAGGGCCGTCACGCTTGGAGGCCCCTTCGTGTCACTTCGTGGATCACTCTTTTTTCGTTTGTTTTAGGTAAGCTCCGACCCCCGGACCGCTCTCCCTTCACTCCAATCCCAACAGCCGGGCCGCGTTGTTCCAGAAGATGTCTTCCACCTGGGTGTCGGTGAGACGCTCGGACCAGCAGGCCCACTTGAGCGAGCGCAGGTGCTCCAGGCCGGTGAGCACCGGCTTGAGCTGTAGATGTTTTTCCCGCCAGTGCGGTGAGTCGTTGCCCAGCCAGAGAAAAGAATCCTCTACTGAAACCGAGCGGCCCCGGGCGTGGGTGACCGGCAGGTCGCCTCCATAGAGCAGCTTGTCGTGTCCGATGATGCGGATGATGGCCTGGTGGGCCATGGCTTCGCAGTTGGCGCTGGTGTCGAACCAGAGGTTGTCCAATCCGGTCAGGTGGGGCAGTCCCTCCAGGTTGTGGGCCGGCTGGAAGCCCCGGGCCGAATGGGCCAGGATCAACTGCATGTCGGGATAGTTCTCGCAGTAGTGCCGGATCCAGTGGATGTTGCCGGGATCGGCGGCGGCGCGGGCCTTGACCATGTGCAGGGTGATGGTCCAGCCCTCTTCGTGAGCCACCCGGATGTGTGCCTCGGGCAGGTAGTCGGGGATCTCGGCCTCCCAGGTCGGGTCCGCGTTGCGGGCCAGGGTGTGGTAGCACTTCAGGCCGTGGAGCTTCAGGCGCTTGACCTCCTGGCGCACCCACTCGGGATCGTCCTCGGGAGTGATGAAGAAATGCCCCCGGCAGTTCGAATCCTTGGCGGTCTGCTCTCCCGTCCATTGGTTGGCCGCGGGGATATTCACGGGGTCGCGAAAGGTGGGGATGAACAAGCCCTTGGCGACGCTTCCGGGATAGAGGTCCCCCATCAATCGGATGTAGTTCTCGTAGTCCACAACGGGAGGGAAACTCCCCGCAAAGACGTTGTGGCCCGGGTGCCAGACATGGGTGTGGGCGTCGAACACCTTGTCGGGAATGAACGAGGCCAGTTCGCGCTGGTAGAACTCCCGGTCTTCCTCGCGAGGGATATAGTCGGGATTGTCGGATGCCATAGGTGCCTCCTGTGGCCTTGAAGTTATTCAACTGCGAAGAGTTCGGCCGCGTTGTTCCAGAAGATGTCTTCGACCTGGGCGTCGCTGAGTCGTTCCGACCAGCAGGCCCACTTGAGCGAGCGCAAGTGCTCCAGTCCGATCAGCACCGGCTTGATCTCGGAGTGCTTTTCACCCCAGACCGGCGAGTCCTGGTAAGCCCAGAAAAAGGTGTCGGCCGCGGCGGCCGACCTCCCGCGCAAGTGGCTGACGGGGATGTCGGTGCCGTACATGAGTCGCCGGTGCCCGATGATGCGGATGATGGCCTGGTGGGCCATGGCTTCGCAGTTGGCGCTGGTGTCGAACCAGAGATTGTCCAGCCCCCTCAGGTGGGGCAATCCCTCCAGGTTATGGGCCGGCTGGAATCCCCGGGCCGAATGGGCCAGGATCAGCTTCATGTCGGGGTAGGTGGTGCAGTAGTGGCGGATCCAGCGAATATTGCCGGGGTCGGCGCAGGCCCTGGACCTCACCATGTGCAGCATGATGGCCCATCCTTCCTGGTGAGCCATTTCGACGTGGGATTCCGGGAGAAAGTCGGGAATCTGAGCCTCCCAGGTCGGTCTGACGCCGGCGTAGACGTGGTAGCACTTGAGCCCGGCCAGTCCCAGCCGCCGCACCTCCTGCCGCAGCCACTCGGGGTCAGCCTCCGGACCGGTCAGGAAGAGACCCCGGTATCGGGGATTGCAGGCGACCTGCCGGCTGGTCCAGCGATTGGCTCCCTCGAAATGTTCGCGCGGGCAGATGCGGTGGAATACGTTGGCGGCGCAGGCTCTCCCCGGATGCAGGGCCTGCAGCATTCCGGAGAATTCCCGGTAGTCTCCGTCCCTGGGCAGGGAGGCGATCCTGCGGCCGGGGTGCATGTTGTGGTGGCCCCAGACGTGGGCGTGGGCGTCGAAGACCCGGTCGGGCAGGAAGGAAGCCAGTTCCCGTTCAAAGAAATCGCGGTCTTCGGGTTGGATGATCGCCAAGGTTTTGCCGGGAATGCTTTGGAGGCCGCTGACCGGGATCCATCGATGCCTGGGAGCCCGCTGAGAAATGCGGGGCAGGGATGATATCCTCATGCCTGCTCTGTTTCAACCCGTGCAAACAGTGTGCAACCATTGGCCGTGAAGCGATTGATGTCCAGCGGCCAGGGAGGGTCCAATGAAATTCAATCGATTGAACAGTTTGGTGGCGGGAGTGGCAGTCCTGGTCCTGGCCTTCCCGGTCGTGGGGATTCCCCAGGCGCTGCCGCTGGGCTCGGAGCGGCAGCTCTTTGTGGATCGGTATCTGATCGACCGTCTGGAAGGACTGGAGCTGAGACTCCAGCAACCCAGACCGGAAAACATCGCCATCAAGTATGACCAGCCCTGGGAGGATAGGCTGGCCTTCTACACCACCGTTCTCAAGGATGGCGACACCTACCGGATGTACTACCGTTGCCGACTCACCAGGCCCCGGTTGACCTGCTATGCCGAGAGCCGGGACGGGATCCACTGGACCAAGCCCCAGCTGGGGTTGGTGGAAGTGGACGGCTCCACCGCCAACAACGTTATCCTGCCCGTTGCAGGTCAGTTCTGCGCCTTCCTGGATGGTCGTCCCGGCGTGCCCCGGTCGGAACGCCTCAAGGCCAATGCGCGAGACGTCGGGACCCCGTACAGCCTGGTGGGCTACGTTTCGGAAGACGGCGTTCGCTGGCGAAAGATCCGGGAAGCTCCCCTCGTCGACTATGCCATGGAAAACAACTTCGATTCGCAGAACGTCATATTCTGGTCGGAGGCGGAACAGCGGTACGTGCTCTACGCCCGCCACATGGTGGAAGGCCGCCGAGCCACGGCCCGGGCCACCTCCAGGGACTTCCTCCAATGGAGCCCGCAGACGCTCATGACCTACAGCGACACGGGCACCACCAGGCCCTCTCAGCACCTCTACACCAACCAGACCCAACCCTATTTCCGAGCCCCGCAGATCTATATCGCTCTCCCGGCCCGCATCCATTTCGGCCGGCGCCTCCTCACGCCGGAAGAACTGCAGTTCCTGGAGCTTCGCCACAACCGCATCAGCGGGGGCATGCGGGATGTTTCCGACTCCGTGTTGCTGTCGTCGCGGCCAGGGTCAACCCGCTACGACTTCACTTTCAAGGAGAGTTTCCTCAGGCCCGGCCTCGGTCAGAGCAACTGGTCCACTCGCACCAACTACCCGGGCCTGGGGGTCGTGCAGACCGGCCCGGCGGAGATGTCTCTCTACGTGCAGCGGGACTACGGCCAGTCCACCGCCCACCTGCAACGGATGTCGCTACGCCTGGACGGTTTTGCCGCGCTGCATGCTCCCTATCACGGGGGAGAGATGGTGACCAAGCCCATTACCTTCGAGGGGAGCCGGCTCGAGATCAACTATTCCACCAGCGCCGCCGGCAGCATTCGGGTTGAGGTCCAGACCGCGGATGGGAGACCCATTCCGGGCTTTTCGCTGGCGGAGTGTCCGGAGATCATCGGAGACGAGATCTCGCGTATCGTGGCTTGGGGAAAGGTGCCGCCCCCGCTGAGCACCGGCCGAGATCCAGAAAGCACCAGAGCCGAGAGCAATCTCAGCTACCAGACCCCGATCGTGGCCTGGGAGGGCAGCCGGGATGTGAGCCGGTTGGCAGGTGAGCCGGTGCGCCTCCGTTTCGTAATGAAGGACGCCGACCTGTTCTCCTTCCGCTTTGGGGATTGACTCCGAGCCCGCATTTCTCAACAGGGGGTTTGATCATGGCGCAGGATTTTTTCCTTCAGCGCGTGCTCGCGACCGAAGAGCGTAGCGGTCACTACGGTCGAGGGAGCCTGTGCGCGCTGAAGGGAAAAAGACCAGCCAGGGCATGCCCAGCGCCGTCTGTTACCCCCAAGCCCTTACCATGGAGCCTATCAAGGTACTGAAAATCAACTCCTTTTCATCACGCCACCAGCGACCTGGTGAGAAATGCGGGCTAGAATCGCTGTAGATTCGGCAAACGGGGTGTGAAGCTTTGCTCGAAAGCCCCAGGCTGGCCGAGAACCTCAGGGTTTGTGACTACATGAACGGATTGGTGACTCGGAGATCCGGGAACCTCAGGAAATCCCGATCCCCGGTGACCAGTTCGGAAACGCCATGCTCCAGACAAAGCGCCGCTATGTGGGCATCGTGAATCAGGTTGCCCGCCACTCCGGATGTTCTGATGACCTGCTGAAAAATTTCGATATGACGTTCGGTTTCCGATAGCAGGATGAGGGTCGGAGAGGCGAGGATGCGACCGAGGTCTTGAAGAGCCCTTGGCACAGGAACCGGCGGGTAATAGATCCGTGGGTGGGTAACGACACGAAGGAATTCGTAAGCGCATGGCCACGGTAGAGCCCAGGGGTTGGCCCCTTCGGCTGCCTCACCTAGGAGTTGGCGTGCAGTTTCGTTAAAAGGGTTGGTCCTGATTTCAGCGAAGACCAGGACGTTGGTGTCGAAGGCGCGCACGGATCATCTCTTTCCCAGGATATCCAACAGCTTTTCCCGGTCGAGCAGGTCGACACCCGGCAGTTCCGCAGCATCCCAGCCTTCGAGCTTGAGCTGGTAGTCCAACCGTTGCGGTCGCATGTCCAGACCCTGCCTCAACAGATCGTTGGCAGTATCCTGAAGAGTACGTCCCTCGCGAACTGCCTTCTCCTTGAGACGGCGGAGAAGACGGTCTTCAATGGCAAGTGTCGTCCGTGGCATACATCAACATGTATCAGATAGACATCAAGATGTCAAACGGGACGAGATTCGATGTGTTGACCATCGGGTTGCCGTAGGTTGATCCCGCCACTGTCCCTCATCCCGCGGCTCTCCTACCGTATCGCTGGGACCGGTGAAACCGGGACCGCCGCCGGCCAGGTAGCCGTTGCTGGCACCGGTCTGCGATGGGCTGACCCAGAAGGAATAGAGCTTGCCGTTGGTCAGGTGAAAGCGAAAGCGGACGGGCCGGCCGGCCAGCCGCGAAAGATCGGCGGCATCCCTCCAAGCGACTTGGCTGAGCGTGCTGTCTCCGCTCACCGGCAGGCAATTTTGCCTGGAAAAGGGGGCAATCGGGACGCCTTGTGCGTCAAGGACCTCGGCTTGGAGCCGTCCCCGCGGGGCCTGCAGGTTGACGAACAGGTGACGACCCTGGAAACGTAGCGGTCGGGTGGTGACCGCTCCCCCCGAAGCCGGGGCGTCCAGCGAGGCGAAGCCGTCCCGGCGCAGGACGGCCAGGCCGGTGCTGCCGCCCGCATACATGTGGCCTCCCAGCTTGGGGGACTCCCCGGACCAGGCCCCGAAGTAGAAGTAGAGCTGGTCTCCTACCACCAGGCAGCAGCCCCCGGCCGAATGGAGGTAGGCACGGTTCCAGGTGCCCTTGCGCCGGGAGGGGGCGATGAAGGAACGCCGGTCGGGACGGTGCCAGTGGAATCCGTCTCGACTGAATCCCAGGCATAACTCGGTGAGCTTCGGGAACCCGCCCTCCAGGCAGATCTGGTTGGGAGGTCCCCGGTGGATGGCCAGCAGGCCGATCATCAGGCTCTCGTAGCCGGCCGCGTCCACGTTGTAGAGCTGGGTGGGATGGCCCAGGTCGGGCGCCGGCGGATCCAGCTCATCGGCCCCGGCCCAGTGGTGGACGTCGCTCTCTTCCCAGGCGGCTCCCTCCGCAAAGTCGGGATGTTCCCGATAGCCTCGCAACCGGCTCAGCCTGGGCTGGAATTGGAAGGTGCGAATGCTGTAAACCCAGACCTTGCGGAAGGGGTTGTAGAAGAAGGTGGTGTTGTCGCCGCAGGGGCCGGTGGGCGTGGGCTCGCCCCAATGAATGCCGTCCGCCGAGGTATAGACCTCTCCCCTGCGGAAGTTGTCCGGCCCCCTGAAGAAGGCAAACATCTTGAATCGCTGCTGCCGGTCGGAAGTCTCCTGGTCCAGCCAGATTCCCACTCCGTCCCTTTCGTATCCCTTTCCCCGAACCAGGACCCTGTTGGTGCCCGGTTCCACGTCCAGGCGCGGTCGGGTCCAGTGAATTCCATCCCGGCTGGTGGCGTAGGCGATGCCGTCGAACCAGCCGGCGTGGTACCACATCTTGAACAAACGGTCCTCGGGGTCGTAGAAGACGCCGTCGTTGAAGGGACAGGCCACCGGCTGAAGGCCCCGGTTCATCTCCAGAGGGGTCTCCGGCTTCAGGACCGGGTTCTCCGGGTGCAGGCGAGCCCTATGAAAAGAGCGCTTGAGGGTGCTTTCGGAAATGAGGAAGTCGTCCACGAACAGTTGACGTCCCCGGTCAATGGGGATGACCTCGGGAATATCCGCCAGGTAGGGAGGCGCGACAGGCGTGCGGAAGTCTTCCGGCGGATAGCGGGGAGGCCAGGGATCCGGGAGCCGGATGCCGTTGTAGAGAGTTTCATGGCCGGCGCTCTCCTGGGGACGAGGCTGGCCTGAGGACGTCAACGGAGGGGATGAGGCAGGCGCCGCCAGCCGAGCCAGCGCCAGGCCGCCGGTGAGTCCGGTGAGCTGTTTTAGAAATCTACGGCGGTTCAACTGCGCGCTCCTGCCGTGGTTGGCGATCTCGTTGAATGGGAAGCGTGACGGACCCGTCGTTCGAAACGCGGGCTAAACATCCAGCAGGTACAGGGTCGCCTGGCTGAGTCGTTGGGAGGTGGCCGGTCGAAGAACCTCGCGCTGATCGGTCTGCTGGGGCTGATCCCTTCGGCAGAAATAGGCCGTGAGGGACCGCCGCGGCGCATCGGTTCGGTTTTTGACCCCGCTGTGCCAGGTGTGTCCGGTGAAAACCACCACCGTGCCTGCGGATCCGGTGACGCAGATTTCCCGGGGATGCGGCTGCTGCATGTCTTGCATCTCATCCTCGGGGAACGTCAGTCCCAGGTGTGATCCCGGAACAAGCCGGGTAGCGCCGTTGTCGGGCGTGAAGTCGTCCAGCATCCAGAGAGTATTGCAGGAAAAGTGGTCGCTGGGCTGCTTGCGGTCCCGCCACCAGGCGGGGTGCCAGTCGGGGTGAAGGTCCTGGTGTCCGCCCTCGGGGAGCACTGACCGGGAACAGAGAGAAGAGAGCCGAAACCCCTTGGGCAAGACGCGGTCCACGGCTGCCAGAATCCTCGGATGGCTGATACAGATGTCGAAGACGGGGTCCTTGTTGACCAGGTCCAGCACCACCACGGTGCCGTGCTGAAAGCCCTCTTCCACCAGCCCGCTGTTTTCCTCCTGCTCGGCCAGCGCCGCCAGGTGATCATTGAAGATCCGGACCTGGCTCCGGGTCAGGATGTCCGGAAAGACCAGGTATCCGTTCTCGTCCAGAAAGGATTTTTCCTCGGCCGAGAGCAGGGCATCCCCAACGCCCATCTGATCCAGAGCCGCGCGCATATTCATTTCCGGTCAGCCTCCAAGTGCGTTTCTCGCGGGTACGATGTCCTGTCGTCGGCCAATCAGCATCCGGGCGGTGGGCGATGGCGACGACGGTGGACTGTCCACTCAACCCCCATCAATTCCAACTCCAGGGTTACAGGCTCTCGCGACAGTTTCCTGCGTCCATGATCACGGTTCAGCCAGCAGCAGGAGCAGGAAGATGATCCCGTTGATGGCGTGAGAGGTAAAGCAAAGCACACAGCGTATCCGGGTCAGGTAGAGCAGAGAGTAACTGAGGTATATTCCCAGAAGTACGGTGAGGAAGCCGGCCGAGAGAAACAGCCAGATATAAGGTTTCAGAAAGATCAGATCGGCGAAGACCGCTGCCAGGATGGCGAGGTAAAAGATCTGGCCCAGCAGTGAATTAGGGAGCCCGAAGACGCGGGCCCTGGGGGAATAAATCACCCGGCTGCAGGTCTGCTCTCCCATGCGGCAGAAGGATGGGATCCACTCTTCCGTGGGGTCGATCCAGCCGTATGCAACGGCCGTAAAGTAGCTGGAAATCGTCAGACCGACAGCGGCCAGCAGGATGAGCGCAACGGAAACCACGGCGTGCTCTCTTAAAGGAGGGTTGTGGGCTGTTCCGCCGCGAAACTCCCGGAGACGTGGTGAAAATGGGCGAACAGACCGCCGTCTTGCCTCGGAATCACCGTTTGCCGAACCAATTCCGGCGCCGGCAGCGCGCGGAATTATGCTGGATGAGTTGCTATCCCCATCCTTCTTCTAGAGTACGCCCACGGCTTTCAGGAAGACCAGCAGGATGGCCACGGGAACCGGATACTTCAGCAGGAATACCCATCCCTTGTAGAACACGCGTAGCCGGCTGCCCGAGAGGAATTCCTCCCGGCGCAACTGCCGGTTCATGCGCCAGGCGGTAAAAAGGGCGATCCCCAGTCCCCCCAGCGGAAGCATCCAGTTGGAAACCAGGTAGTCCAGGCTGTCGAACCAGTTCTTGCCCACCAGCGCCTCCATGCCGGCGCCGAACAGCCGGGTCCCGCCACTGAGTGCTGACGGCAGCCCCACCGCGGCAATGGTCAATCCCGCTGTCACCACTGCCCGACGGCGCTGCCAGCCCCGCTGGTCGATGAAATAGGAGGTGGCGACCTCCAGCATGGAGATGGCGCTGGTCAGGGCGGCAAAGACCAGCAGGCCAAAGAAGACGGTTGCCAGGAAAGTGGTTCCCGGCATCTGGCTCAGGGCGATAGGCACGCTGACGAACACCAGGCCGGGTCCTGCCGCCGGCTCCATGCCGTAGCTGAAGATGATGGGGAAGAGCATCAGCGAGGCGCCTAGAGCGATACAGGTGTCCAGGGCGGAGATGGTGACCGAGGCTCCCACGACGTCGTCCTGGCGGCGCAGGTAGCTGCCGTAGGTAATCATCGCTCCCATCCCCAGGCTTAGGCTGAAAAAGGAGTGTCCCAGGGCTTCCAAGGCTCCCGCGGCCGTGAACTTGTCCTGGTGAAAGCCGAACAGGAAGTGGAACGCCTTGCCGAATCCATCCAGCGTCAGGGACTTGCCCAGCAGCACCAGCATCATGATCAGCAGGGCCGGCATCAGGATCCGCGACCAGCGTTCGACTCCTTTTGCGACCCCTCCAAAGACCACCGCGATGGCCAGTCCCATGAAGACCAGGTGCCACAAGAGGTTCGTCTCGGCCGACCCGTAGAGGCTTCCAAAAACGGGCGCCACTTTTTCCGGCCCCAGTCCCGCCAACTGTCCGCTGATGGAGAGCCAGGTGTAATGGAGAGACCATCCCGCCACCACGCTGTAGTAGGAAAGGAGAACGAAAGAGGCGAAGACTCCCAGCCAACCCACCCCTACCCAGGGACTCCGGCCACCCGCCAGAGTTTTGAAGGCTCCCACGGGGGAGCTTTGGGCGGCGCGCCCCATAAGGATCTCGGCGATCATGACCGGCAGGCCGACCAGAACCACGCAGGCCAGGTAGATGACGACGAAGATCCCTCCACCGTTTTCGCCGGTGACGTAGGGGAACTTCCAGATGTTGCCCAGCCCCACCGCCGATCCGGCGGCCGCCAGGATGAAGCCGATCTTGGATCCCCAATGGCTTCGCTTGTTCAAGGATGCTTCCATAGGTAACCTATCGGTCTTATTCCGCTACGGTTGTCGGATGTCGGGCGGAACCGAACGCCGCCCCGTTTAGACCCCGGTCCGACAAACAGGCGACACCATAACACAAATATCGCGTCAGCGAACGTGGCCGTTGGAACCGGCCCTCTTGACGGCGACACCGGTTCGGCGAAGGCGAGGAAGATTTTCGTTGAAGTAGGCGATGAGGACGGCCACCCTCTCGGTTTCGCTGCGCCCCTCCAGAACCCTTTGCTTGACTGTCTTCGGCAGTGCAAATCCCGCGGCGATCTGAAAACTCAACCCCTGGTAGCCTGGGGAGACCACCACTTTTTCGGCCTCGCTCCTCTTCAGGATGCGCGCGGTCTCCTGAAATAGATCCAGCAGTTGCTGGACTGCCTTCCGGTCGGGTGGTTGGGCCTCCTCCCGGTCGGCAAAGGACTCGGACCAGCCCTGCAGATAGGAGGCCGAAGTGTCGAAATGGAGAATCTCGAAGCGGTCGCCGCCCTGGGCCAACAGGTCCATTCTGCCGTCGTCGTACTTCTTGAGAACCCTGAGGATTCCGGCCAGGCAGCCTACCCTCGCCGTGGTCCCCTCGTGGGTGTACAGCACCCCGAAGGGTGACTTGGAGCGGAGGCATTCCCCGATCATCTCCTTGTACCTCTCCTCGAAGATATGCAGAGGAAGAACCATCTTGGGAAACAGGACGATGTCCAGAGGGAACAGCGGCAGGAGGCGGGTCATGGGGCATGGTAGCCTCAGGTTTGTTCCGCGGTCAAGGGTGGTTCAACCGCGGCGTCCTCGACCGGCCAAGCATGGGTTTCGGGGCAGAGGTCGAAAGCCGGCTCACGGGGTGGATAGCGACCACTGTGGCCGTCGAGTCGAATGTCTTCAGGAACAGACCGGGACGCAGGGACCGTGCCCTTTATCGACCAAGGCCCGGCAGGAGGACGTCACGCACAAGGGCGTGGTCGGGCTCGATCGCGAGAATCTGTTGCTATTCTCTCCGCGGGACTCCGGGTTGTCACCGAGCCGCTTGCGAAACCGCGAGGAGCCCGATTTCGGACCGCTCGCCCTCCAAATGGCACCACTCCCTGCAATGTTCTTCTCGACCGCACCAACAGATTCCTATAGTTAGGCTGCATTATCTGGTGTGTTGGCGTCAGCCCCGACGGCCGGCTCCAAGACTCTCACCGCCCATCATCCAAGGGGCTACCAATATTTTCGATTTTGAGTTAGTATTCGCCAACCGGCACATCCCCGAACCTCATTCGGAATCAGTCCTGCTTCCGGCAGACCTTATCGGTGAGTTCGGGGTCTTGAGCGCCAACCTCTCGCAATTCGCGCCTATTCGGAAGGGCCGCGATTCGACGGGCCATCTGCCTTTCGCTTTCTGCAGGCAGGGGCGAAAAAACCTTTCTGGAGAATGAGAACATGTCTAGCGCAACAAGCAAGCGCCTCATGAAGTACGTGGACTCCGCCGCATGTTCGGCGGCCGGCGTTGTCTTCAACTCCGTCCAGTTCTTCAACAAGTATTTCCCCAATGCATCTTTTACGCCCAAATGGTCGGACAAGCCCCTGCAGAAGTCCTGGGAGAAGTCCAAGCCCACCCTGGGGTTCCCCAGAACCACCGACTCTCTGTGCCCGGTCTGCGTGATGGAGGCCAGAGAGCGGATCATCAACGGAGAGCAGGACTGGCAATCGCTGGTGACCGAGCACGTGGGTGAAATCAAGGCCGAGATCGTCGAACGGAACGGCGAGGTCTGGATGGTCAAGGAATGTCCGAAGTGCGGCAAGTTCGAGGACATGATAGCCAAGGACGTATCCTTTCTGCGCTGGATCGAGGGCAACTTCCCCGGCCGCGATATCCGGGCTCACAACGACGAGCGGTTGCACAAGCACGGCACCAGCACCATCAAGTACGGCAGGGGATCGGTCCTGACCGTGGACCTTACCAACCGCTGCAACATGATGTGCGACCCCTGTTTCATGGATGCCAACCAAGTGGGCTATGTTCACGAGCTCAGTTGGGAAGACATCCATGAGATCATGACCAACGCCCTGGAAATCAAGCCCAGGAGGCAGATGTCCATTCAGTTCTCCGGCGGAGAGCCGACCATGTCCCCCTACTTTCTGAAGGCGGTCAAGTTGGCGCGCGACCTGGGATACAACAGCGTGCAGGCGGCCACCAACGGCATTGAATTCGCCAAGAGCAAGGAGTTTTCGCGCAAGGCCGCCGAGGCCGGCCTTCGCTATGCCTACCTGCAGTTCGACGGGATCGGCAACGACGCCAACAGCCACCGTCAGATCGGCAATCTCTTCGACGTCAAGCTGAGAGCGATCAACAACATGCACGAAGCCGGCATCGAGATTGTTCTGGTGACCACTCTGATCAACGGCGTCAACAACGACCAGGTTGGCCCCATAATCCGGTTCGCCATGGACAACCCCAAGAAGATCTCCTTCATCTCCTTCCAGCCGGTCTCCTTCACCGGCCGGGACGAGGAGATCACCCCCGATCGCCGGCACCGGCAGCGTTACACCCTGTCACACATGGCCAGCGACGTGAAGGAACAGACCGGGATTGCGGAGCCGACCCGGGACTGGTTCCCGATCTCGATCATGGGCGGCTTTGCCGACTACGCCGACCTGGTCCACGGCCCCGACCGGGAATGGGGAACCTTCAGTTGCGGCTGCCACCCCAACTGCGGTGTGGGCACGGCCGTGATGATCAACAAGGAGAACAAAGAGGTAGCGGCCGTTCCCCAGTTCATCAATGTTCCCGGATTGATGCGCGACATGAGCATGATTACCGACGCGGCTCGTGGCAAGACCTTCTCCAACTTCCTGATGGCCATGGCGCTGCTGAAGAACTATTCGCCCTTCAAGGCGCCGCCAAGTCTGACCCTCTCCGATATCCTCAAGAAGTTCGACAAGACCTGGAACACCTCCGGCAAGGCCGACGAAAAATACGGCAGGTCGGACCCCAGCCGAACCCTGGACGACATTAAGAAGCGCCGCGAGGATCCCTGGAATTTCCTCTTTATCGCGGGAATGTGGTTCCAGGATCTCTTCAACTACGACTTCCGGCGTACCGAGATGTGCATCATTCCCTATGCCACCCAGGAAGGAGAGATCTCCTTCTGCGCCTACAACACCGGGGTGGGATGGCGCAAGATCATCGAGAACATGCACAAGAACGCGACCGTGGCCGAGTGGTACAGGGAGCGTGGGAAACACGAGGTGTTCGCCAAGGGCAAGAATGTGAACCTGGAGAGCTACGAGCACCTTCTCAAGGTGGACTCCGAGGATGCCGCCAGAGTGAGAGTCCTGGAAGATGCTCCGCAGACGGCGTCCGACGAGGCGCGGATGCGCAGGAAGGCGGCCCGGGAGGAGGCCAAGATGCGCAAGGTCTACGAGGAAATGGTGCTCAACAAGAAGCCGGACGAACTGGTCCAGATCTCGGTTCCTTCCAAGTAAGAGTGGACTGAGGGATTGCGGCCAGCAGAGGCGATTAATGGGCTATCCGCAATGGATAGCCCATTTTTTGGTTGGGCGGGAAGGGCGGAACAGCAAAAACATGGCTGCGGACAAGACGGTTTTCGAAACCTATTTACATCGGTTGGACGAGGGCGATTGGGCCGAGGCGCTGGATCGTATCCTTCCCCGAATTCACCCGGCCGACAGCCGGGCCACCCGCATCTGGTTTGCCTTCTGGCCCCTGAAGCTCCGGCTGGCTCTGGACCGCGCCCCCGACCCGGCCCAGGTGCTCAAGGAATTGCAGTTGGACGGGAACCCGCGTTTGGAAGAGCAGATCAATGCCTCGGTGGCCTTTCTGTTCGGGTCGAACTATTGGCCGGAGGTCAAGCAGGCGGTGGTAGCCTATGCCGAGGAGTCCTCGGATCCTCGGGAAGCAGGTCTTGATGCCCACATTCTGAAGTTGGCCGGCCAGTTGGCTGTCAGGCTTCAGGTGGAGCAGCCCCTGCTGACGGGCATCGTTGCGGTGGGTGTGATGGTGCTGCGGCAGGTGGGACTGTCCTCCCTGGCTGCGTGCGCCCGGGAACCTTCTCCCAACGGGCAGCCGAAGTCGGCGGCCGAGGTGTTGAAATTGCGAAAAGGGCGGGGCTGGAAGTCCCTGATCTGGAAGTCCAAGAAGTACCGGGTGACCTTCGACGAGAGCGCTCCGGATTCCTTCTACGAGGCCCTGGAGGGGCAGGACCTGTCGATGGCCAGCGGGAGCGACGCCAGGGATTTTCGGGAGTTGGATCCGCGGCGCGTTGCCGGACCCGTGCCGGTGCAGTGCCGTAGCGGTGCTTGCGGTTACTGTTGGATCGGGGTTCTGTCCGGACAGGAGAATCTCTCGGAAATGACCGCATTCGAAGAGCGCCGCCTGGAGTATTTCGGCTACGCTCCCCCGACGGAAATCGCCCGGAAACACCCGGCAGTCCGCTTGGCCTGCCAATCCAAGTGCTACGGGGACGTTTCCGTCGTCGTTCCTCCCTGGAACGGCGTGCTTCAGGAACCCGCCCCTGAAGTTTCCCCCGACGCGGGGGATTGATTTTTCTGCCGGAATCGCTACAATAATCCCATCAAGCAGTCGTCATCGCTGGCGGGCTGAAAGGAGCCGCAAACGCAATGCTGAACATCACCGAGAAAGCGCAGGGTAAGGTCAAGGAAATACTGGACAGCCAGCAGGAGCAATACGCCGGCCTGCGAGTGCAGATCGTCGGCGGCGGGTGTTCGGGCTTTCAGTATCAGATGGGCTTCGAAAAGAAAGCCAACGGTGGGGATGAGATTCTGGAGTTGCAGGGCTTCAAGGTCTTCGTCGACAAGGGGAGCATGATCTATCTGGACGGAACCGAGATCGACTACATCGAAAGCCTCACCGGCGCCGGCTTCAAGTTCCACAACCCCAACGTCAAGAGCACCTGCGGGTGCGGCGAGTCCTTCCACGTGTAGTTCGGCAGCCGTCTGAGATCCGTTTGCGGATACGGGTTGCAGAGATCCGAAGGCCATTTTTCCGAGAGGAGGAATGGCCTTTTTTCATAGATGGCTTCCAACATTCCGGAAGCGGTGGTTTCCATCATGCTGGTCGATGCCTTTCAACGTCCTCTGAAGGACCTGAGGATATCGGTGACGGATAGGTGCAACTTCCGCTGCACCTATTGCATGCCCTTTGACGAGTATGTCTGGATCGCCAAGCAGGAGATCCTGACCTTCGAGGAAATCGAACGCCTGGCCCGCATTCTCATTGGGCTGGGCGTGGAGAGAATTCGACTGACCGGAGGCGAGCCTCTGCTGCGCAAGGACCTGCACCGGCTGGTGGAGAGGCTGGCTTCCCTCAGGGGGCTGCAGGACTTGTGTCTGACCACCAATGGGGCCCTGCTGGTCGAGCAATCCCCCCTCCTCAAGGCGGCCGGGCTGAAACGAATCAACGTCAGCCTGGACACCCTGGATCCGGAAAAGTTCAAGCGGATCGTCAAGCGGGGCAACCTGGACAAAGTGTTGGAGGGACTGTTTGCCGCCCGGAGCCAGGGCTTCCATCCCATCAAGATCAACACGGTTGTGGAACGAGGGGTCAATGACGACGAGATCATCCCGCTGGTGGAGTTCTCCCGCTCCCACGGGTTCGGTATTCGGTTCATCGAATACATGGACGTGGGGAATTCCAACAGTTGGAAATCGGAAAAGATGGTTTCCAAGGAGGAAATTCTGGAGCAAATCCGTTCCGTCTTTCCCATGACCGAGGTGGGCCGGGAGCAGGGCAGGGCGCCGGCAGTCGACTACCGGTTTGCTGACGGTGGGGGCGATTTCGGTGTGATCGCTTCGGTCACCGAACCCTTTTGCAGCGGATGCAGCCGGGCCAGGCTGACCGCGGATGGAAAGTTCGTCACCTGCCTCTTTTCAGAGGTCGGACACGACCTCAAGACGCCAATGCGGGTAGGAGCCTCCGATCGGGAGCTTCGCGAACGGCTGGTTTCCATCT
Source organism: Acidobacteriota bacterium (assembly GCA_028875575.1). Lineage (NCBI taxonomy): Bacteria > Pseudomonadati > Acidobacteriota > Acidobacteriota bacterium. Next base: position 25,580 of record JAPPDF010000095.1, on the reverse strand, counting down.
GGAATGGGAGGAGCGACCGTTACTCGGAATCCCGGCTGGAGGCCCTCCATTCGCACCAGGGTTATCGCGCCGAAGATCACAAGAAGATAGAGATGATCAGCCTGGGTGGGTGATTGCGCCATGAAGCCCTCGTAGGCGCGCTCGACATTCACTGTTTCCGCAGGATCCCCCAAAATTCCCGAGAAGTTGCTGAAGACCCGTAAGTAGCCATCATGCACCAACGACCCGGCGTCAGGCGCGGGCCGGACATGGCGGAAGAGAACCGTCGGTTTCGGCGGGCTCAGTGGCGTATTCTTTGTGCCACCATGCTCTGCTACCTGTTCTACTACACCGGCCGGCAGACCTTCGGTTTCGCCATTCCGGGCATAGAGCAGGAACTGGGCATCGGCAAAGCCGGTCTGGGGTGGGTCAGCAGCGCCATGTTGTGGAGCTATGCCGCCGGGCAGGCCGTCAACGGGAACCTGGGGGATCGTTTCGGTGGTCGCCGGATGATGAGCCTGGGGGCGCTGCTCTCCTGTATGTTCAATTGGGGGGTCAGTTTCGCCGGCGGCTTGGTGAGCCTGTTGGTTCCCTGGGCCATCAACGGCTACGCGCAGTCCATGGGCTGGGCCCCGGGGAGTCGGGTGCTGTCCAATTGGTGGAGCCGCCGGGAGCGAGGGAAGGTCTACGGTCTTTACGTTGGCGCGGCCGGTCTGTCCTCCGTTCTGGCATTCACCACCTCCAATCTCATTCTGGCCCTGGATTTGAACTGGCGCTGGATCTTTCGTCTCCCGGTGCTGCTGCTTCTGCTGGGCGGAGCGTTCTACTTCCGGGTAGCTCGTGACCGCCCCGAGGAACTCGGTTTCTCCGAGTCGAATCACCTGGAAGACAATCCGGCTGAAGGCAGGTCCGCGCCCCAAGGAAAGGAAGACAACGAAGAAACCACCTGGCATCGTTACCGGCAGGTGTGTTCCAATTGGCGCTTCATGATCGCCAGCCTGGCCATCGGTTTCCAGAGCCTGGCCCGCTACGGCCTGTTGACCTGGGTGCCGGTCCACTTTCTGGGGGCGGGCTGGCGAGGCTTTGCCGGTCGGACCTGGATCACCGTGGCGCTGCCGGCAGGCATGGCCCTGGGTGCCGTAAGCAGCGGCTGGCTGTCCGACCGGGTCTTTCATTCCAATCGGTCGCGGGTCATCTTCCTGTTCATGACGGCTGCCTCCCTGGCCTGCACCGCCATGTACCTGTTGCCGTACCATTTCTTTTGGTCCATGACATTGCTGGCACTTTGCGGGTTCTTCACCTACGGCCCCCAGTCGGCGTTCTGGGCTCTGTGCCCCGATCTGCTGGGGACCCGTTACGCGGGCACCGGCACCGGAATCATGAACATGCATGCCTACCTGCTGGCGGGACTGGGAGAGCCCTTCATCGGATGGATGATCCAACGGAGCGGTGACGACACCGGTCTGGTGTTTCCGCTGGTGGCCGGCGCCTGCCTGCTCAGCGGGGCGATTGCACTCTTTGTCCGGAGGTAGCTGCTGCACCCAACAACCATGAATGCAACCTTCTCCACTTCACCCTTCTCCGTTAACGGCCGCCGGTACGAGCCGCCGGCCAAGCCGGTGGTAGCGATCTGCATGGACGGCTGCGAGGACGACTACCTGACGGTGGCGCTCTCCCGGGGCTGCATGCCCCACCTGGCCCGAATGGCTGCCGGCGGCTACCGGGGGCTGGCCCGGGCAGCTCTGCCCACCTACACCAACGTCAACAACGCCTGTATCGTCACCGGTGTTCCTCCTTCCGTCACAGGTATTTCCGGCAACTTCTTTCTCGATCCCCGAAGCGGCGCCGAGGTCATGATGAACTCGGCCCGCTACCTGCGGTGCGACACCATCCTGGCGGCCGCCGCCCGTTCGGGAAGGAAGGTGGCCATGGTGACGGCCAAGGAAAAACTGCGCGACCTGTTGACCCGCGGACTTCAGGGAATTGCTTTTTCGTCGGAGCGGGCCGGCGAGCAGATGCTGGATCTTCCGGGTCTGGAGAGTCTGGCGGAGACCGTCCGGGAGGGCAGTCCCGACATCTACAGCGCCGAGGCCAGCCTGTTCGTCTTGCGCGCCGGCGTGTCCCTGTTGGAGAGCCGCCAGTCGGACTTCCTCTATCTGTCGCTGACCGACTACGTGCAACACCGCCATGCACCGTCGGCTCCCGAGGCGCTGGACTTCTATGAAGCCATCGACCACCAGTTGGGCCGCCTGCTGGGGTTGGGCGCCGTCGTCGGAGCCACGGCGGATCATGGAATGAATGCCAAGACCAAACCCGACGGCCGGCCCAACGTGATCTACCTGGAGAGCGAGCTCCGGGAGCAGTTTGGCGGGGGTGTGACGGTGATCTGCCCCATCACCGATCCCTACGTGGTGCACCACGGTGCCTTGGGGTCGGCAGTGACGATTCACTTGGCTGATGGAGTTTCCGAGAAGGACGTGGTCCAATGGCTGTCTCGACGTCAGGGTGTGACCGAGGTGTGCAGGCGACCGGAGGCGGCCACCCGTCTGGAGCTCCCGCCGGACCGCATTGGGGACCTGATGGTGTTTTCGGATCGGGATGTCGTGATGGGCCGCACGCCCGAGTATCACGACCTGAGCCCTCTGAGGGGCGACTTGAGGTCCCATGGCGGCCGCTTCGAGGAAACGGTGCCCCTGCTGCTCTCCGAGTCCGGAACGCGGGCGGGAGCAGCCAGGGACCCGAGAAATTTCGACCTGTTTGCCTATCTTTGCGAGGGAGGATCCCAATGACGCCCAGCCGGCCCCGCGAGGAAACTCTGGATCTGCCCGGCTATCTGGCCGGACAGCCGCTACGGACCCACAACGCCCTGGAGGTCTTCAATCCCTATTCGGGCGAGTTGGTGGGCGCTGTCGCCACGGCCGGCCGGGATCACCTCGACCGGGCCTGCGAGGAGGCGCTGGGCTGGAAAGGGTCTCTGACCCGCTACCAGCGCCATGAAATTCTGCTGAAAGCCCGTTCCGCCCTGCAGCAGCGGTCCGAGGAATTCGCCCTGCTGGTGACGCGAGAGTCCGGGTTGTGCCTGCGAGACACCACCTACGAGGTGGGACGGGCGCTGGACGTGCTGCAATGCGCTGCGGTCGAGGCTCTCAAGGACGAAGGCCAGGTGTTTTCGGGAGATGTCTCGACTCACGGCAAGTCCCGGAAAATCTTCACACTGCGGGAGCCGGTTCCCCTGGTGGGGGCTATCGCGCCTTTCAATCATCCCCTGAACCAGGTGGTGCACAAGATCGCTCCGGCCGTGGCTGCCGGAGCCCCCCTGATTCTGAAACCGTCGGAGAAGACCCCTCTGGCGGCCATCCGATTTGCGGAATTGCTCTACCAGGCCGGCCTTCCCGGGCCGATGCTGAGTGTGCTGCTGGGTTCCGTCGAGGAATTCGCCGAGCCTCTGGTCAAGCATGACCGCATCGAGGCGGTCACCTTTACCGGGAGTGGAGCAGTCGGCCACCGCCTGGCCGCCATCGCCGGCTACAAGAAGTTGTGCCTGGAGCTCGGAGGCAACTCGCCCCTGTTGATCCTGGAGGACGCCGATCTGGAGCTGGCCGCCGGCCTGGCGGCCGAGGGGTGCTATCGCAATTCCGGTCAACGCTGCACCGCCGTCAAGCGGCTACTGGTTCACGAAAGGGTGCTGGAGCCCTTCACCCGGCTGTTTGTCGAGAAAACCGGCGAATACACCTCGGGCGACCCCGAACAGTGGACCACCCGTGTCGGCACCGTTATCGACGAGGCAGCCGCGGCCGGGCTCGAGCGGCGGGTGAAGGAAGCGGTGGCGGCAGGTGCCAGAATCCTCCGCGGCGGGCGGCGGAAAGGAGCTCTCCTGGAACCCACGGTAGTGGCGGACGTCCCCAGAACCTGCGAGATGGTGGTCAACGAGTCCTTCGGGCCGCTGGCGCCCATCCTGGCCATCCGCGATCTGGAGGACGGGATCGCCTTGGCCAACGCCACCGCTTACGGGCTTTCCTCCGGGGTGGTGACCCGGGATATCCAGGCAGCTATACGGGCTGTCAAGGGAATCCGCACCGGGACGGTCAACATCAACCAGGTGCCGGGCTATCGAATCGAGTCCACCCCATTCGGCGGCGTCAAGGATTCGGGGCTTGGAGTCAAGGAAGGCGTGATCGAGGCCATGAAGTTCATGTCCACGGTCAAGACCTTCTCACTGCCCTGGTAGTTGCAGGGGGGCGACGATGGAAAAGGCGCGTGCGGCAGTGTTCACGGGACCGGGAGAGCCCCTCCGCCTGGAGAGTTTTCCATTGCCCCGGCCCGAATCTTCTCAACTGCTGGTCCGGGTAAGCTGCAGTTCAATCTGCGGCAGTGACCTCCACACCTATCAGGGTCGCCGCCAGACCCCCACACCCACCATCCTGGGTCACGAAATCCTGGGTAGAGTTATCGAAGCAGGCCCGGGGCCGCCGGTGCGAACTCTGGACGGCAGGGCGGTGACAGTGGGCGATCGCATCTCCTGGTCGATTGCGGCCAGTTGCGGACAATGTTTCTTCTGCCGGCATACCCTTCCGCAGAAGTGCGAACGGCTTTTCAAGTATGGACACGAGAGCCTTCGGCCCGAACATCTCTTCAACGGGGGACTGGCGGAGGTGTGCCATCTGATTGCCGGTACCCCGGTGGTTTCGGTTCCGGAGGGTCTGCCCGACGAGGTGGCTTGTCCGGCCAATTGCGCCACGGCCACGGTCATGGCTGCCATGCGGGCCGGCGGAGGCTGTCGGGGCGAGATCGTGCTCATCCAGGGTGCCGGCATGCTGGGTCTGACCGCCTGCGCTCTGGCCCGGTCCCGAGGCGCCAGTCGGATTATTGTCTGTGACGTCGACAAAGCCAGACTGAAGCAGGCCGAACGCTTTGGCGCCAGCCACTGCGTAGCTGTCGGAGAGGGGCCCGAAGTGCTGGCCCGAACGGTAAAGGAGATCAGCCGGGGACGCGGAGTGGACCTGGCATTGGAACTGTCGGGGGCTGCCAGCGCCATGGCGGCGGCCGTGCCTCTTCTGAGGACCGGCGGGCGCTATGTGCTGGTCGGGGCCGTGTTTCCCAGCAGTCCTCTTTCCCTGGATCCGGAGCGGGTGGTGCGCGGATGGCTGCAGATCCGGGGCGTTCACAATTACGCCCCGGAAGATCTGTCGGCCGCGGTGGCCTTCCTCGAGCAGCACCACACCCGGTTTCCCTTTTCCGAGCTTCTCACCCGGACATACCCGCTTTGCGAGGTCAGCCAGGCTTTTCGGTACGCCGTGGACAGTCGGGCCCATCGCGTCGGCATTCGGCCCTGAAAGGGTGCTACACGGTCTTGGGAGGAATATAGCCTGGGGGGAGAGATGCCCCCGGCCCAAAGAAATAGTCTTCGGTGTGCCTCTCGACCATCTCGTTGGCCTCCTGGGTTCCCAGGGTGAGGCGGTACTCGTTGATGACCATCTTGAGATGCTCGCGGTACATGGCCCAGGCTTCCTGGGAAACGTTCTGGTAGATCCGTTCTCCCAGTTCTCCGCTGAAGGGTGGGTGGTCCAGGCCGGGTAGTTCGCGCTTCAGCTTCACACACTGCACCAATCGTTCTGCCATGGGATCGTCTCCTCTCAGTTGGCAGCGGGCTGAATAACCGCGGCCGCCGGGGCATTATAGCACCCCGGGCAAGGTGTGATTTTGGGAGGGAGCGGCTGGCCATCTTGCAGGAATGAAGTCGCCGAACGCCTTCCACAAGGGTCGCCGGCCGCCGGTCGAACCGGCGGAGCCGTTTACCCGGGCGGGTTGATCCAGGTTCGACCAGGCCCTCTTACGAACCTTGGCGATTGGGCCCCCACCGGTTCGACCGGCGGGACACTTGACAGGGCCATTTGGTCCGAATAGCTTGAGGGCATCCCCAATCGGAGGTCACGAAGTGGACGCCGGGACTCAGGAGGAACTAGGCAGGCTCCTGCGGGGAGAGGTGTCGGCCGGCGTGCCTTTGCGGGATCGCACCACCTATCGCATCGGCGGGGAAGCCCGGCTGCTGGCCTGTCCCGCCGACCTGGAGGACCTGCGCCGTCTGAACGCCTACCTGGTGGAAAGGGACCTGCCCAGTTTTGTCCTGGGCGGCGGCGCCAACCTGCTGGTCAGCGATCGGGGCTTTTCGGGGGTGGCCGTGCATCTCGGCCGTTTCAACCGGCTCTCCTTTCAGCAGGGAAGTGTAAGTGCCGGCGCCGGTCTGGTCTTGGACGAGTTCATCAAGACGTGCCTGAGAAGGGGTTTGGCGGGTCTGGAGTGTCTTTCGGGAATTCCGGGGTCTCTGGGCGGCGCCCTGAGAATGAACGCGGGGGCCTTCGGTGCCGAAATTTCCGACCACTTGGTCGAGGTTGAGTGCGTGGATGGACAGGGCCGGTTCAAGGTGCTGAAAAAGGATGAAGTGAAATTTTCCTACCGCGAAGCTCTTCGTATTCGGGAAACCTACATTACCGGCGCCACCTTCCGCTTTCCCCCGGGTTGCAAGGAATCGCTCTTTCTCATTCGCGAGGATATCCTGGCTCGGAGGAGACAGCGCCAGCCCTGGCAGTATGCCACTGCCGGCAGCGTGTTCAAGCGACCTCCGGGGCACTATGCCGGAAAGCTCATCGAGGATGCGGGTCTCAAGGGAAAAGTGCTCGGTCGGGCGCAGATCTCGCCCAAGCATGCTGGAATCGTGATCAACCTGGGAGGCGCCAGGGCTTCCGACGTGCTGGGACTGATTCGGCTGGCCCGGGAGGAGGTGCTGGGACGATTCCGGATCGAACTGGAACTGGAGCAGGAATTAATTGGATTCGAGGGGGCGGAGCTGGATTAGAGTGGAGAGTGGAGCGCGGAGAGTGGAGAGAGAAGAGCGGTTAACGGGGGATTTCGGGAACAGGCAAGCGCCAGATGGCTTGGTTGCACTTATTGAACGAATGCGCCGAGACAGACAAGATGCTTAACGTGGGGATCAGATAACTATCCACTCTTCACTCTCCACTATTCACTTTTCACCTAGCCGCTCCGCCGTTTCATGGGAGGGGTCCCTGAAACAGGAGTGCCTCAGGTAAGAGTTAGCTCACAAGGGCTGCCGGCCGGCGAAGCCGGAATTGAGATCGTGCCACCAGGCAACTTCCTTTTCGTCGAGTTTCCAGCAGAGGTAAACCACACGGCCATCGCGTTTGTGGGGAAAATCGCAGAGGCCTGCATCGAAGTCCTTGACCAGAACCCCCAGTACCTCGATATTGTGGACGCTCTCCTGGAAGCTCTCCAGGATCTGGATATAAGCGGGACCCTGAGGGGTGCCCCAGTCGCGCACATGGCCTTCCCGAGCCCCTTCCACAGCAGCCTTCATGGCAACCAATCGCCGTTTATCGGTTTGTACCCGACTCAACAATTGTCTGAGCCGAGGAAGCAGGGCGTTGGCCTCGGCAACTGAGAAGAGTTTTTCCATTCCCGGTCTCGACCGCCTTCGGATTTCAAGAATCAACCAGCCTGCCAGAGGTAACACACCCCTTCGGCCTCTGTCAATGCCGGCCGGAATCGATTCAGGTCCATTCCGCTCCGCGTTCCCTGCCTCAGGGGCAATCCTTGTGGTTGTCAGGTGGTGCACGGTCGTCCCAACCTTCCTGTTGCTGGGCGTCCACAGGGGACACCCCAACCCTCCGCATCATTTACATTTGGAGTGGCTTGCCCTAAGATAGGCGGCCACGTCCGTCCCCGGTAGCGTTGGAAGGCCCCGTTGCCGGATGCACCCTTCTCCGTGCCCACAGGAGTTCCTGTCGATGAGATCTGCCTGTCCCGTCCAGATCAGCGGTGTCGGCTGTCATGTGCCCGAGCGGCTCCTCACCAACCAGGATCTAGAAAAGATGGTGGACACCTCGGACGAGTGGATTCTCCAAAGGACCGGCATTGCCACCCGCCACATTCTTGACCCCGGCAAGGCCACTTCCGACATGGCCGTGGAGGCAATCAAGGACCTTTGCCGTTCCACGGGGATGGAGCCCCAGGAGATCGAAGTGTTGATCGTCGCCACCGTGACTCCGGACATGTACTTTCCGGCTACTGCCTGCCTGGTGCAGGACAAGCTCGGGATTTCACGGACCTGGGGGTTCGATCTCTCGGCGGCTTGCTGTGGTTTCGTCTATGCGGTCTCTGCCGGGGTGGCCTTTGTCGCTTCCGGAATGCACCGCCGGGTGGTGGTGGTCGGCGCCGATTCCATGTCCCGCATCATTGACTACCAGGATCGCAACACCTGTGTGCTCTTCGGCGATGGAGCCGGCGCGGTCCTGCTGGAGCCGGCGGTCCAGGAGGAGAATTCCTTCATCGATGCCCACCATGAGATCGACGGATCGGGCGGACCCAGTCTGTGCATGCCGGCCGGAGGGAGCTTGATGCCCCCCAGTTGCGAGACCGTTAAGCAGCGCTTGCACTTCGTCAAGCAGGAGGGCCAGCCGGTCTTCAAGTTCGCCACTCGAAAGATGGAGGAAGCCAGCAGGATCGTGCTGGAACGAAACCATCTTTCGCCCGACGATCTCCGACTTCTCATTCCGCATCAAGCCAACGCCCGGATTATTCGGGGAACGGCGGAGCGGCTCGGATTGCGTGAGGATCAGGTGATTCTGAACCTCCACAAGTACGGAAACACCACCGCGGCCACCATTCCCCTGGCTATCAGGGACGCCCTTTCCGACAACCGGCTGGTCAAGGGGGATGTGGTCCTGCTGGCCTCGGTGGGTGCGGGATTCACGGTCGGCACGGCGCTGCTTCGCTGGTCTTACTGAAGGTCGGTAACCGACCTGGCTACGGTTGACGCACGATTCCGATCTCATTATGATTACCGGACGATTTCGAGCAGAATCGCCGGCGCCCATTGCCCGGCTCTTGAAAGGGACCGTCTGCGCATCACCCTGGTTGCCTATCCCAAGGAGGAGATCCGTATGGTTTACGAATGGAAGTTCAATCCGAGGCCTTATTCCGATGAGGAAGCCAAAGATCTGTTGAAGGATGTGGTCTCAGCCGAAACGAGCGACTGGCACTACAACACCCATCACAAGGGCTATGTCACTTTCCTGAACAACATCGAGAAGGAGTTGGAGACGGCGGACCGGGCCAAGGCAAACGGCAACTACAGCCAGGTTGGAGAGTTGAAGCGCCGTTTTACCTGGAACCACGCGGGAGCCCTGCTCCATGATGTGTACTGGGAAGTCATGGGTGGCGACGGCGACGCCTCCAAGGCTCCCGAACTCTCCAAGGCGCTGACCGCCGAGTTCGGTTCGGTAGACAACTGGAAGGCCGATTTCAAAGCGGCGGCCTTTGCCGCAAAGCTCAGCGGTTGGGGATTGCTGGTCTACGATGCCCTCTATTCGCAGCGGCTGATCAACGTCCTGGTCGACGAGCATCAATACGGGGCCATCTGGGGAGGAATCCCCTTGATTTCCTGTGACGTGTTCGAGCACGCCTACTACCACAAGGACGGACCCGGTCGTGTCAAGTACATCGACAATTTCATCGCCAACCTCAATTGGGAAAGGATCGAGAGCCGATACAAGAAGCATGTGGCGGGGTAGTCGTTGAATCCTTCCGGGGGGGTGTGTCCGAAAAGCCTGTCAAGACCTGCTCCCCCAATCCTCACCCTGGTCCCACCTCGTTCCTGTATCCCTCGCCGCTATCAGCGATCTCAATGCAAGGGTTCTGATTGGGGAATCCGGTAAGCCCTCGCCGTAGGGGATGTTCCTGATCCGATTGCGCTGGTAATGCACCGCGCATTTGCTATAATCCCCATCCAAATTTTCAATCTGTCGGAGTTTGATTAATGGAAGACAAAGATCAAGTGGATGCCGGTAGCGAAGTCGTGGACGAGGAAGAAGAGGAAGATTTCGCCACGCTGCTTGCCAAATACGAACAATCCCGCCCGCCGCTGAAACCGGGACAGGTGGTCGAAGGCAAGATCGTAGGGATCTACGACAACGAACTACTGGTGGACGCGGGCGGCCGGTCCGAAGCCACCCTGATGAAGGATGAGATCAAGGGACCCGATGGGAAATTGCTGTTCGGAATGGGCGATTCCATATCCGTCATGCTGGAGGGTTCGGCCGATTCCGACATCCAGCTCAGGGTTTCCTACAGAAAGGCGCTGAGGGCCAAGCAACTGGCGGCCTTGCAGGAATCCATCGACAGCGGCAAGAACCTGGAAGGCAGGGTTGTGGAGGTCGTCAAGGGTGGATTGTTGGCGGACGTGGGGATGCGCGGCTTTATTCCGGCATCCCAGGTCGACGAGTCCTATGTCGAGGATCTCAAGCCCTACCTGGGACAGACGCTGACCCTCAAGGTCATGCAGCATGACCTGCCCAACGGCAAGCTGATCCTGTCGCGGCGGGCACTGCTCAACGAAGCCAGGGCCAAGAAGCGGAAGGAGACCCTGGCTACCCTGGCCGTCGGCCAGCGTCTGCCGGGCATCATTCGAAGAATCCTGGATTACGGAGCCTTCGTGGACATCGGCGGCGTCGAAGGGCTGCTTCATATCTCCGAGATGTCCTGGAGGCGAATCAAGCATCCTTCCCAACTCTTCAAGGTCGGAGACCACATCGAAGTAGCGGTTCTCAAATACGATCAGGAGAGGTGCCGGATCTCGCTGGGCTTCCGCAAACCCGAGGACGACCCCTGGCGCGATGCTGCTGCACTCTTCCCGGAAGGCACCATCATTACCGGAACCGTGAAGAAACTGGAGCACTTTGGCGCATTCGTCGAGCTCGAAACGGGGATCCAGGGGTTGCTGCCGATCTCCGAGATTTCCTGGACCCGCCGGTTGTCCCACGCCGACCAGGTTCTGAAGGTCAACGACGTCATCGACGCCGTGGTGACCAAGCTGGACCCTTCAAATCGGAAGATGTCCATGAGCCTGAAGCAGGTAACCGAGCATCCCTGGGAGGCTTTTGCCCGCAGCACTGACGTGGATGCTGTTCTCCAGGGCATTGTGACCCGTACGGCCGACTTCGGATTGTTTGTGGAAGTGGCCGAGGGAGTTGAAGGCCTGGTGCACGTTTCCGAGCTTCCCGAAACACCCGGGCGGGCCTCCGTGTCCAACTACCAGCCCGGGGAAGAAATCGTGGTGAAGATGCTGGGCATGGACCTCGACAACCGCCGGATTTCACTCAGCGCCAAAGCAGTCAGCGACGAGGAAGCCAGGACTGACATTCAGGAATACCTGGAGAACGCCTCGGATTCCCAGGCGACCGGACAGGCGCTCGGCGAAAGCTTTCCCGAGGAACTCCAGCAGGAATCGCGAAAGGCCGAGTAGCCCCTTGGCCGGGCGCTCGGTCGCCGGATTGTCCTCACTCGAATCCCACACTATTCCCCTGAATCACCCGGGCTGCCGTCGACGCAGCCTATCGTACCAATATCCGGCCGCTCCCTTGCCGACATGAGCCGGGGACCCACCGGTCGCATGCCCGATCGGCGGATCCACACGCATTGCAATGGTTGAGCTCCGGATCCTGGAGAGGAGTTCCCCAGTGAGATCGATCTTTGACGGGCACCTGGATCTGGCCCTGTTCGCCTTGGCCCACAACCGGGACATGACCGAGCCCGCGGCGGTCAGCAACCGGCGCGAGCGGGGAATGAACGATGCGTTGGAACGGGGCCGGGGCGCCGTCAGCCTGCCGGATATGAGACGGGGAAGGATAGCGGTTTGCCAGTCATCCCTGGCGGCCCGCGTAAATCGCAAGACCCAGCCGGTCAGCCGCCTCGATCTGGACTTCGGCACCCAGGCCATGGCCTACGCCAACGCCCAGGGCCAGTTGGCCTACTACCGGGTGCTGGAAGAGACGGGACAGGCCGCACTGATACGCACTGAGAAGGATCTGGACCGGCAGTGGGAGCGATGGGAGCGGGACCCGAATGCCGACCTTCCGGTGGGGATCATTGTCTCCATGGAATGTGCCGATCCCATCCTGGGACCGGATCAGTTGGAGGCGTGGTGGGAGGAGGGCCTGCGCAGCGTCTCGCTTACACACTTCGGCTACGGCCAGTACGCGGCGGGCACCGGCGTCGAGGGGCCCCTCACCCCGCGAGGCCGGCAACTACTGTCCCGACTGGCCGAAGTCGGAATGACCCTGGACGTTTCCCACCTGGCGGAGGAGAGTTTCTACAACGCCCTGGACCATTTCCCCGGACCGGTGATCGCCAGCCACAACAATTGCCGGGCTCTGGTGCCCGGGGACCGGCAGCTTTCCGATCGGCAGATCCGCCTGCTGTTGGACCGTTCTGCGGTGATCGGCTCGGTTCTGGACGCCTGGATGCTGGTTCCCGGTTGGGTTCACGGCAAGTCTTCGCCGGAGAATGTCACCCTGGCGGCTGTTGCCGACCACATCGACCATGTCTGCCAGTTGGCGGGAAACAGTCTCCACTCCGCCATCGGAAGCGACGTGGGAGGACTCAACCACATGCCTTCCGATTTTCACACCATCGCCGATCTGCAAAAGCTGGAGCCCATTCTGCTGGAACGTGGATATTCCGAAGCCGACCTGGACAACATCTTCCACGCCAACTGGCTCCGGCACTTTCGCCGTTGGCTGCCGGATTCGTGAATGCCTCCAGGCAACACACACCAATGGAATCGATCTTCCCTGGCCCTGTGCAATCCATTCATGGTCTGCACGATAAACCGTAAACATGGTTTACATCGTGCCAGGGAATTGGGCAAGGAGCCGTGTGCTGGCCTCAATTATCACTTCCCCTTTGAGGGGGAGTCGGAGAAGCCGAGCCGAATGGCGAAGGCTGATCCGGTGAGGGGTCCATTGGGTGAAGGCTGGCGGTCAAGTCGAGGCGGCTCGCTCGAAACCGATGTGGGTTCGGCCCGACCGGAACACCCTTGCGCCGGCCAACCTTGAGCGGTGCAGCAGATCTTCAAGTTCGGTTCGGGTGTAGGCGGCGCGTAGGGAATCCCGGTAGAGCTGCCTCATCACCCCTGAATAGTGGCGCCCGAACCAACCGGCATGGAGGAGGAATTCGAGGCGGGACGGTCTTCTCAGATCTCGCAGCAGGATGGCGCACCCGGGTTTGGCCACCCGGGAGATTTCATTGAATAGCGCCAGGGGGTCGGGCAGGTGGTGAAGCAGGGAATTGCAGAGGACCAGGTCGAAGCTCCCCTCGGAAAAGGGCAATGACTTGGCGTCGCCCAGCCGGAAGTCGAGCCGGTCGGCCACTCTGGCTTCCACGGCGGCATTGCGTGCCTTCTGCAGCATGGGTTCGGAAAGGTCCACGCCGGTGAGGCGCAGCCCGGGGCTTCTCGCGGCCAGCATAATGGGGATGAGCCCCGGTCCCGTGCCGATATCCAGGGCACTGCCCGCGGCAACCCCCAGCCTCATTGCGTGGTCGACGAAGGTCCGGTCAATCCGTTCCAGATAGGCTTGAGCGGCCGAAGCCGTGTAAGCCTCGACTCCATCCCGGTCGTCCATGACTTCCGGCTCAGGGATTCTCTCCAGGTGGAACCAGGACTGAAATGGCATGTCGTTCGCTGCCAGCGGCCGCGGGAATGTGTCGCTCAGTAGCCGAGCGCCCTCAGATCTTCCTCGGAAAGCCCGAAATAGTGGCCGATTTCGTGTTTCAGGGTCTTCTCGATCTGCCGCCGCAGGTCGGCTTCGCCGTAGCTGACCGCTTCGATGTTTTTCTGGTAGAGATAGACCTGCTGGGGAAAAGAGGCGCCGGCAAAGATGGATTGGCGGGTCTTCGGAACGCCGCGAAACAGTCCCAGAAGACGTCCGGGGAATTGCCGCTGCAAATCTGGCTCGGGGTAGTCCTGGACGATGACTGCAAGATTGTCCAGACGGGACTTGAAAAATTGGGGCAAGCTCGCGAGGACCTCATCCACGAGTTGCGAGAACCGGACAGCGTCCATGAATTTGCCTCGATCCGGTGGACGGATCTCCTCACTGGCGCGGAGGGGCGTCACTTGCCGGAATTCTCGTTTTCCCGCAGGAGCTGATCGAGGCGTTTCTTCAATCGCTCCAGCTCCGAACGCATCTGGGGAAGACGGGGAAGGAGAGCCAGAATACGCTTGAACTCCCTCAGGGGACGGGCGGGCGTTCCCCAATAGACCTGGTTGCCCGGCAGAATCTTCCCGGGCAGAACCCCCGCCTGTCCGCCGATGACGGCGCCCTTTTTGACCCGAATGTGCTCACCGAACCCGGCTTGGCCGGCGATGACCACCTGGTCTTCGATGACGGCGCTGCCGGATATGCCCGTCTGAGAGGCAATGATCACCGCCGAACCGATCTGGGTGTTATGGGCGATCTGGACCAGGTTGTCGATCTTGCTTCCCCGGCCGATGCGGGTCATGCCCAGCGAGCCGCGATCCACGGTGGTATTGGCTCCGATTTCCACGTCGTCCTCGATCACAATCCCACCAGCTTGCGGAAACTTGATATGGGAGGCTCCGTCGAACACGTAGCCGAATCCGTCGGACCCCAACACCACACCGGCGTGCAGTGTCACCCGGCAACCCAGCTCCGTGCCGGGATAGAGAACCACCCGGGGATGGATTATGGTGTCGCTGCCGATTCGGCAACGTTCTCCCACCACCACGCCCGCGTGCAGTATGCACCGGTCGCCCACCCGGGCCCCGGCCCCCACCACCACGTGAGGTCCCAGGTCCACCTGCTGTCCAACGACGGCCTCGGGGGATACTACTGCGGAGGGATCCCGCAATCCCCGTCCGGCCGGGCGGGGATGAAGCAGGCGGGCCGCATTGGAAAAGTCCAGCTTGGGGCGTTCGGAAACGATAGTGTTCCAGTCCGACCTCCGGATGTCCGCGGTGGTGATGATGCAGCCGGCCGTCAGTTGATCGGGCAGGCCGGCAGCCCTGGACGAGCCCTCGCAGTAGATCAGTGAGGTCCGGTCGGCTTCATCCCAGTTGGAGATCCGCTGGATTTGCAGGGAGCCGTCCCCGTGGAAGGGACATTGGAGATAACGGGCGATTTCGGCAATGGAGGCACCCATGGCCTATCTATCTAGCAACTTTCCAGGTGCCTGTCCATGGAAATGTCGTGTCAGGGTTGGAAGGATTGGACCGTCAGGGAACCGTGGAAGGTGCTGCCGGCATGTGGACGCCGGCTGCTATCGAAGGGAACCTCTTCTCCCGGCCCCAATCCTCTCGGCTCACTGCGTGAGTATCTTGTAAGCCAGGGCCAGCATGGGAATGAACAGCAAGCTGATGAGCGGCCAGATCACCTTGTTCAGGGTGTTCACCTCCGCCCGGAGCCCGTTGATTTGAGCCTTCATCTCCGCCCGGAGCCCGTTGATTTGAGCTTGCAGCCCGTTGATCTGAGCTTGCATTTCAGACCGAAGTTCGGTGATCGGAGCTTGCAACTCAGACCGAAGTTCGGTGATCTGAGCTTGCACGTCGGACCGAAGTTCGGTGAGTTGAGCTCCGATGGCAGTCGTGACATTCTGCCCGCTCAAATGACGTATCTCCTCGATGGCGGGATGAATCAGCTTGGGGTCCGCGCCGCTGTCGATCAGGGCCCGATGAATTGCGCTGGTTTCAGGTTTGTACGAGGCTGGCATCCACTTTCTCCCTTTCCGGATGGGGTGATTCGGCTCACCCAACCCGTGGAAACGATTCAATCCAAAGAGGGAGAAAGGTGCGGCCACGCCGGTGACAGCCAGAGTCGATAAACACCAGTCACGGCCAGCAGAAGACACTATACCACATCAGGTTTGCTTCTGCCGCCAAAGAACCTTGCCGGGCTGGCCGGTTTTGCTGACTTCGTTTCCGTGGGAACCGGAACAGCCAGGCGCCCCTACGTTGGGGACAGCGCGACACGGCCCTGAATCGATCCCGGCCGACAGGTTTGTGGTTGAAGGCCTTGACAGCCGGGAAACGATGGAAGATCCTGCTGGTATGTCGAAGCCGGCCGCGGCCGAAGCGGTCCATCTCCCTCCTGCCGAAATCCATCGCCTGCAGACCGGGCTGCTCGCTTGGTATCAGCAGCACCGGCGCCAACTTCCCTGGCGTGAATCACGCGACTTCTACCCCGTCTGGGTCTCTGAAGTGATGCTCCAGCAGACCCAGGTTCAAACCGTCGTGCCCTATTTCTTGCGGTTCATGAAGGCTTTCCCCACACTCGAGGATCTGGCCGGCGCCGACCCCCAGGATCTGCTGCGAAACTGGGCTGGGCTGGGTTACTACTCCCGCGCCAGGAATCTTCAAAAGGCCGCCCGGATCCTGGTGAGGGAGCATGGAGGGCAGTTTCCCGGGAGCTATCGGGAGGCCTTGGGGCTGCCCGGAATCGGGCGCTACACGGCTGCCGCCATCCTCAGCATTGCTTTCGACCAGCCGCTGGCGGCCCTGGATGGCAACGTGGTTCGGGTGCTGAGCCGACTGTTCTGTCTGAGGGGTGACCCCGCAAAGTCGCCGCTGCAGAAAGTGCTGGCTGCCGCCGGACAGCAATTGCTTTCCGCCTGCAGGCCAGGGGATTTCAACCAGGCCCTGATGGAGTTGGGGGCGACGGTTTGTCTGCCCCGCAACCCACGCTGCCTGCTGTGCCCGTGGTCCTCCCATTGCGAAGCCTTGAAATCGGGCATGCAGGAACGGCTGCCGGAAAAAGGCAGGCGGTCGGAAATGATTTTGAGCCGTCAGGCCGCGGCGGTGATCCGGCATCGGGGTCGATTCCTGATACGCAGGCGATGCGGCTCGCGGTTGCTCCAGGATCTATGGGAGTTCCCCGGGGGAGAATTCGGTCGATCCGACTTCGCCGGCTCCCTGGTGAGACAGATACAGGGTGAACTCGACTTGAAGGTTCGGTTGGGTCCCGCATTGACCACCATCAAGCACGCCGTCACCAATCGGAGAATTACTCTGACGGTGTTTGAGGCCCGGCTGAACCCTCCGCTGCCACCGACTCTTTCGATCCCGGGCGCACGCTGGATCTGGCTTAGCCAGGCCGGTCGCTATCCTCTGACCGCCGCCGCTTCCCGGGTCATTCAGGCCCTGACGGCGGAGAAATCGCGCCGCCGCGCCCGGCCCAATGGCGGGGGGAGTCAGGTGGGGCTGCAGGCCCCATTAAAATCTTGACAAGCGCCGGGGACGGGGGCAAGACTAGGGTGCGTTGACGCAACTATCTCAGGAAGGAGCAGGCGAAACGATGAGTGAAAACGTAGTGGAATTTACCGATGCCAATTTTGACGCGGAGGCCCTGCAGGCCGATCAGCCCGTGCTGGTGGATTTCTGGGCTCCCTGGTGTGGCCCCTGCCGGATGGTGGGTCCCATCATTGAGGAGCTGGCTGGCGCCTACGCCGGGAAAGTGAAGGTGGGAAAGGTCAATACCGACCATAACCCGGTGGTCGCCTCCAAGTACGGCATTCGCAGCATCCCCACGATCCTGCTTCTCAAGGATGGGCAGGTGGTTGGCAACTTGCTTGGCGCCATGCCCAAGTCGGAATTTGAAAAGATGATCGATCCGCACCTGCAATAGGCTCGGGTGCGGACGGTCAGCAATCGCCAGGCCTCCGGCTGCAGGTCTGGCGTTCGGTCTCAGAATCCCGGAAGCCGGCAATCACTTCTTTGGATTCCTATCCCCCACACCTTCCGCAAAAGGGTACTTCCCGGGAACGTCTGCCGGCGCTACCCAACCGGCAAAAGGATCCCAGCCAGTTCTGTCCTCAGTGCGGTTTGGAGTTGCAGCCCGACCACTGCAAGCTGCGGTGCCCCAAGTGCGGCTACTACATGTCCTGCTCAGACTACTACTAACCTGGCACCTGGCCGTCATAACTTCTTTCCAGTAAACGTGTTCCGAAGAATTCAACCCAGCCACCTGCTTTTGATTCTCGGGTTCGTCTGGGTCCAGTTCTTTCTGAGTCTGGGCGGTCTGGGGCTGGTGGGTCCGGATGAGCCGCGCTACGCTCAGGTCGCCCGAGAAATGCTGGTCTCGGGCGACTTTGTGACCCCTCGCTACTTCGGAGACCCCTGGCTGGAAAAGCCGGTTCTCTATTACTGGGCGACGTCGGCAACCTATTGGCTCTTCGGAGTCAACGAGTTCGGCGCCCGGCTGCCATCGGCGCTGGCTGCCGTGCTGGGCGTGTTTTGCGTTTACCTGGTGGGCAGGCAGCGGGAGGGCTCCCTGGAGGGCCTGTTCTCCTGTCTCATCCTGGCCGCTTCGATTCTCTATTTCTCCCTGGCTCGGGCAGCCTCCACGGACATGGTGTTCTCGGCAGCCATGGCGGTAGCCTGGACTGCCTTGTTCTTCCTGTTGTTTGGCGGAAAGGGGCTCTGGCGGGAACCGTCCGCTTCCGGTTCGCAGCGGGGGTTGCTGCTGGTCTTCTACGCGTTCCTGGGACTGGCGACTCTGGCCAAGGGACCGGCCGGCCTGGTTCTGCCCCTGGTCAGCCTGGCTGTTTTTCTGGGGGTCACCGGTCGAATGGAGCTGGCGGCCAGGTTCAGGCCGGTTACCGGAGTCCTGGTCCTGCTGGCGGTGGTCCTGCCCTGGTACGGATTGTGCACCCTGGCCAATGGCTGGGGATTCGTGGAGGAATTCCTGATCCGTCACAATTTGGAACGTTTCTTTACCGACCGCTATGAGCACCCCCAGCCGTTCTGGTTCTTTCCGGCGGTTGCCCTGATCGGGGTTTTCCCCTGGAGTCTGCAACTGATTCCGTCGGCCCGGGGCCTTTTTCGACGCGGGGACCGCTGGCGCTCGCTTGCCGCGGCCCAGGATCTCTTCCTGTGGCTGTGGCTGCTCACACCCCTGGTGGTCTTTTCCCTCTCCCGATCCAAGTTGCCGGGGTACCTGTTGCCGGCGGCTCCCGCCATCGCCCTGCTCATCGGCCACCAGGTCCGGCTCTGGCTGAAGCCCGACCCGGGAGACGCCCGCCCCCCCTGGTTCAAGGACTTCTTTTTCTATCAGCCCCTGTGCCTGGTTGTGACGGGCCTGGCATTGCCCTTCTACGCCACCCGGCTGAACCTGCCGGTGGAGTCGCTGGCGAGCGCCGCCTCCGGGCTGCTGGCGGGCACGGGCTTGCTTGCCCTGCTGTTCTACTGGCGCCGCCAGCGAACGGCCTCGGTGTCCTGTTACCTGGCGGCGGTTGCCCTGGCTGTGATTCTGGTCACAGGGGGAGTCTTCCCTCAGGTGGATGCCGCCGAGTCCTCCCGCCAACTGGCGACCTACCTTCAGGAAGAGGAGGGATTCCGGGATCAACCCCTGTTCGTCTACGGGATCTCGCGCAATGTGGCCTACGGGCTGGGCTTCTACCTGAACAGCCCGGCCCGGATCGTCTATTCCGAAGGCGACGTGCACTATCCGAGGGGAGGGGAAGCTTTCTTTGTGAGCTCGCCCGACTTTGAGTCCAAGGGATTCTTCGCCCGAAACCAGGTAGAAGGGCGCAGGGAATACCAATCCCGCAGCATTCTCAGGATCCGGCATAAGGCGGAGTGAGGGCTACAGGAATGACGGTGGAGCAAGTGGTCGAAGCCGAGCTTTTCACACTCGGAAAGTACCTTGAGATCACCCAATATGACGGGCAACCGGAGGGATTTGTCGCTCTTCCGTTGGAAAATTATTGGGCGTGGCAGCCAGTACAACTGCGGATCATAGGGGAAGTAAGCGGTTGTCCCACAATAAGAGCAAAGGCTGAAGTCTGCTTCAAACCGGAAAGTTTGGTAGCATCAGGTCGAATCGACTGAAGAGTGCGAAATGGCTGAGGAAATCATTTTTTCCGTTCGGGAATCTCCGGAAGGCGGTTACGAAGCCAGAGCACTGTCTGCCCCTATTTTCACTGAGGCCGACACTCTGGAAGAGCTACGCTCCGCTGTACGCGATGCGACCGAGTGCCACTTTGAGAAGGGCGAATGTCCCAAGCTCATCGTGCTCCATTTCGTGCGTGATGAAGTTATTGCCGTATGAAGTTGTCCAGGGACCTGAGCGGCGACTACCTTGCCCGCAAGCTCAGTCGGTTCGGTTATAAGCAGACTCGCCAGACGGGAAGCCACCAGCGGTTGACGCGAACTACAGCTAAGGGTACTCATCACATTACGATTCCACGACACAAGAACCTCCGCATTGGAACACCCAATGCCATCCTGACGGAAATTGCCAGCCATCTCGAAATCAGCAAAGCAGAATTGCTGGATCAGATAAAGTAACCCCCTTTCCCTGCGCGACACCGCTGTTCACCGTTTCACTTTTGCACTTGACTGAAGCAGCCCCCACTGTACCAGGTCCGCGGGATGGTTGAGGTTCGTGAAGATCCTGCGATCCAATCCCGAATCCCGCAAATCGGCCTCGGCAAGGTAGTGGGTCCTCAAACCGGGGAACAGGTCGGAAAGCTTGAATCTCTGTCTCCCGTAGTTGGCTTTGACCGTCGGAAGACTGGAGCGATTGTAGACGGCGCACAGGGGTTCCAGGCTGCCGTCGTCCAGGCGCATCAGGACGGCGTCGGCCAGGGGAGCCCGTTCCAGCAGCAGCTTCAGGAAGGTTTCTTCCATCAAGGGCATGTCACAGGCCAGAAAGAGGTTGACGGCCGTTCCCGAACGCTCCAGGCCGGTGTAGATGGCGCTGAGAGGTCCGCGCGAGGGCACCAGGTCGGGGAAAACGGGTAAGCCCAGAAAGCCGTATTTCTCTGCAGGACCGAGGATCACGACTCGCTTGGTCAATGCCTTCAGGAGACTCACTGCGGACTGGATCAGAGGCCGTCCTCCAAATTCAAGCAAAGCCTTGTCCCGGCCCATTCGGGTGCTTTGGCCACCTGCCAGGACATACCCCGTGAAGGGAATCGGGGTTGCGACGGTTTCGGATTGGCCCGACTGCTGTCCCATTGCCTCCCGCCTTTGCTTGAATTAGCTTGGCTTTAGTTACCACAACCGTGAGGAAGTTTCACCCCGAATGATCGGGGTCACAGGTGAACTCGGGCCGGTTCGGTTGCCGGAACCTGTTGTAGGGGAACGCCCTGAGGACCGGTCTCGCCGTCCGGTTGCGGCCGCCCGCTCGATAGGGTTCTGCTATAATTCCGCGCCTGGGGTGGGGTCGGAGACATCCCCTTCGGCCTCACGGTTTCAATTGTGCTCCGAAACGAAAGACGCAACGGTTCCATGAAATCTTTCCGTTTCCAACGGTTCGAGCGTGCCGTCCGATCCGGATGGACTTGGAGGCGCTGCGTAGCGGGCGTGGCCCTGCCGCTCCTGCTCACCCTCGCCCTGCATGCGGGGCCTGAGGGCCAAGACCGCAACTTCATGCCCCTGGATGAGGTCAAGCCGGGCATGAAGGGTATCGGGAAAACCGTCTTTCGGGGGACCGAGGTTGAAGAATTCGAGGCGGAAGTTCTGGGAGTTCTCAAGAACATCAGCCCCCGCCAGCACGCCATTCTGGCCCGCCTTTCCGGGGGCCCCCTGGAAAAGACCGGAGTGATGGGCGGCATGAGCGGGAGCCCGGTCTACGTCGACGGCCGGCTGATCGGGGCCGTGTCCTTCTCCTTCCCCTTCTCCAAGGAAGCAGTGGCAGGCGTCACTCCCATCGAGCAGCTGGTCGACACCTTCGAGCAGTCGGATGAGCCGGTTCGGGGCGACCCCATTGTGATCGAGGTCTCCTCGATCGCTCCTCACCGTACGCTTGGGATACGAGGCCCCGGGATCCTGTCTGCTCCCCATTCCGGGACCGCTCCCGTTTTTGCCGTCTCGGAAGCGCTGGCGGGCGCATCTCCCTTGAAGCCTCTGGCCGGCCACTTGTTTCGCTATATCGACACGCCCCTGGTTCTGTCGGGAGTGGCGGCCGAAGCGGCCGCTGTTCTGGGAGGCGCTCTGGCGCCCTACGGGATGAGGGTGTTGCAGGGTGGGGGGGCGGTTTCAGGAGAGGTCGGCGGGGAGTTGGCTGACGGGTCCGATGTTGTCCCGGGTTCGTCGATCGCCGTCCAGTTGATGAGAGGAGATATGGGATTCGGAGCCAGCGCCTCCGGGACGGTGACTCACCGCGAGGGGGACAAGATCTATGCCTTCGGGCATCCCTGGTTTTCATTGGGTCCCGTCGATCTTCCGGTCTCCAAGGCCCAGGTGGTTTCGCTCCTTCCCAACCTGAACAGCTCCTTCAAGATCGCGGTGCCAACCGATCTGGTCGGGTCGATCACCCAGGACCGGTCCCAGGGTCTGTTTGGGACCATCGGCCAGACTCCCAAGCTGATTCCGCTGGTCATCAACCTCACCTCGAGCCGAAACTCCTCCCGTACCTTCCGGTTCGAGCTGGTCAACGACCGTCTCCTGACGCCTTTTCTGACCAACTTCACCGTTTTCAGCACCATTGTTTCCCAGGAACGGGCGCTGGGAGAATCAACGCTGAAGGTTCAGGGCAGAATCCGTCTCAAGGACCGTCCCGATGTGCGGGTTGAAAATCTCTTTTCCGGAGACACCAACTCCCAGCTGTTTGCCTCCATGGCGGTGGGACGGCCACTCGGCTATATCCTGGGAAGTGGCTTTGAGGGAGTCGACATCGAGGAGATTTCCGTCGACATCACCTCCAGCGATGAAAAGAGGACCGGGCGCCTGGAGCGGGTCTGGCCCAACCGGGAATCGGTCAAACCCGGAGAAACCGCCATGCTGTCGGCGGTGTTTCGCAAGCCCAACGGCGAAGAACATGAGGAGAAATTTCCAATTCCGGTACCCGAGGATATTTCGGAGGGAATGCTGCTGGTCACGGTTGCCGACGGCTCAACCATGACCACGGCCGAAAACCAGATGGTGGGCAGGAGGTTCGTCCCCCGTGACCTGGACCACCTGATCCGGGCCATCAACAATCTGCGCAAGAACGATCGGGTCTACGTCCGATTACAGCGGCCGGAACCCGCGGTCCTGCTGCATGGTGAAGAATTTTCCAGCCTTCCGCCCTCGTTTCGACAGGTGTTGGTCTCGGCCAGAAGCGCCAGCAGCAGCCTGACGGTGATGGGTGCCTCGAACCTGTATGAATACGAGTTGCCGTCCATGCCCTTCGTGGTCCAGGGCCGTCGCACCCTGACGCTCAAGGTGGTCCATTGAGGACACGTTCTCTCCGGTCCGCGCCTGATGCCAATCGGTGGGGGCCCGTCAGATTCGAAATGGAGTCTGAATGAAAACGATATTGCGGACAGTCTGCCTTGGCCTTCTGCCGCTGCTCTGCTTGCCGGCCCTGGCCGTCGATCCCCGGTTCTGGACGACCTCTTCCTTCGGCGACTTTTCCAAGGGCACTCTGCGAGGACTCTCGCTGCGCCAGGACGGAACGCTGGCGCTGGCCCGCCAATTCGACTCGGTGCTGGATTCGGATCAAGCCCTCATCTGGTCGGCTGTCTATGACGGCAGCCGCCATCTCTACGTGGCAACCGGGCACGACGGGAAGGTCTTCAGGATTGACGAATCGGGCAAGTCTTCGCTCTTTTTCGACTCCGCCGAGCTGGACGTTCTGGCGCTGGCGCTGGACGCCCGGCAAAACGTCTACGCGGCCACCTCTCCCAATGGCAAGGTCTACAAGATATCGTCCGAAGGGGAAGCCTCGGTCTTTTTCGATCCGGACGACCGTTTTATCTGGGACCTGGCTTTCGGCCGGGACGGCGCCCTCTACGTGGCCACCGGAAGCAAGGGAAGGGTGTTCAAGGTCAGCCCGGAGGGAGAAGCCCGGGAACTGTACGACACCGGCCAGACCAACGTGATCTGCCTGGCGGTCGACCCTGAGAATCACCTGCTGGCGGGCAGCGATCCCAGAGGCTATGTCTACCGCATCGCACCCGACGGCAAGGCCTTCGTGCTGTACGACACCGGGATGAACGAGGTGCACGACATTCAGGTCAACGCCGAGGGGGAGGTCTTTCTGATTGCGGTCAACGGCGGTACCGAGACCGGGGCGACGGCTGTGGCGGTGCCGGCCAAGTCCGTCACGGCCGCGCCGACCGTCACCGTGGCACTGTCGCTTTCCGATATATCCAAGGGCGAAACCGTCCCCACCTCCACTCCCGCTCCAGTGGTTGCGAGTGCTCCCGCCACCGGCCGGGGCAAGCTGAAGAGTCGATTGCACCGGATCGGGAAGGACCGTTCGGTGGAGACGCTGTGGTCTTCCAACACCGAGACGGCTTACGGGTTGTATCTCGACAAGGGAGGGAACGTCCTTTTCTCCAGTGGGGACAAGGGGAAAATTTACTCCCTGTCCCCCAAGAGAGAGCTGACCCTTTTGATCGAGACCACCGAAGAACAGACCACCCGCCTGATCCCCGCCGGAGACGGCCTGGTGGCCTGCACCAGCAATCTTGCCAAGATCTATCGCCTCAGGAACCGGCTCAATTCTCAGGGCAGTTTCGAGTCGGAGGTACAGGACTCGACGGTGGTTTCGCGGTGGGGTAGTGTGAGTTGGCAGGCCGAGGTTCCCAAGGGCGCCGGTCTGAAGCTCTTCACTCGCAGCGGCAATACCCGGCGACCCGATCGAACCTGGAGCGACTGGTCCAGGCCCTATACGCAAGCTTCCGGGGAGAAGGTTGAGAGCCCCCCGGCCCGCTACATTCAGTACAGGGCGGTGTTGGAGACTGCCAACCAGGCTTCCCCCGAGCTGAGTCGAGTCGTCATTCCCTATCTCCAGCAGAATCTGGCTCCGGAAGTCAAGTCCATCCGGATTCTGCCTCAAGGAGTGGCGTTCCTGAAGAGCGAGGCTCTGTCATCCAATCCACGCCCGGTCTCTCCCTCCGACCGGGAGGCTGCCGACATTTCGGGCGCGGCCAAGGCCATTCCCGAACCCATCGCCGCTTCCATCCGGCCGCGGCGGGCCTTCCAAAGGGGGGCCCGGTCCTTCACCTGGAATGCCTCGGATCCCAACGGCGACAAGTTGGCATACACCATTCATTATCGGGGCGACGGCGAGTCGAACTGGAAGCCGCTGGTGCGGGACCACCCCCGCCGAGACTACACGCTCCAATCGGGAGCGCTTCCCGACGGCTCCTATCGACTCAGGATAGTGGCCAGCGACTCACCCTCCAACCCTGCCCCCATAGCCAGGTCCGGAGAATTGGTCAGCGCGCCCTTCATTATCGACAACTCGCCTCCGGCGGTTGAGATCCTGTCCAGGACGGTACGGGATGGCGTGGCGGTGGTGCGTTTCCGGGTAGAGGACGGTGTTTCCGGTCTTCGCAGGGCCGATGTCTCCACCGATGGCGGCGAGTGGAAATCCGTTTACTCGACCGACGGCATCATCGATTCCAGGACGGAAGAGTTCCGGGTCACCACCCAGGCCTTCGAGAAGGGCGAGCACGTGGTGTCTCTGCGCGTTTACGATGCCGCCGGCAACCTGGGCCTGGGAAAGGCCACCATCAAGGTTCCGTAGGCGTTCTCCCTCCGGGTTGGCGGGTATCGCCCGCATATCTCACCAGGTCGCTGGTGGCATGATGAAAAGCAGTATATCTTCAGTACGTTGATTGGCTCCATGTAAGGGGTTGCGGGTAACAGACGGCGCTGGGCATGCCCTGGCTTGTCCTTTTCCCTTCAGCGCGCACAGGCTCCCTCGACCGTAGAAACCGCTACGCTCTTCGGTCGCGAGCACGCGCTGAAGGGAAAATTCCTGCGCCATGATCATGCCCCCTGGTGAGAAATGCGG
>JAPPDF010000094.1 GCA_028875575.1 Acidobacteriota bacterium | reverse complement strand
CTTGAGGGGGAGTCGGTGAGACAAGGGCTCCGCCCGCAGTCGAACCGGTGGGGGGCAAGCGCGGCGTTCCGAGAGTGACGTTCAGCGGCATTGGCAGCGGCGCCATTTGAGCGCTTTAGTTCCCACCGCCGGCAGCCGCGTAGGCGGCGATATAGTAGCTCCTTCCAAGACCCACACGCCCACCCTCAAGCCGGGACCGGTTTCCAGCGAATGGCCCACAGCTCGGACTTGCCGGTGGCCCCTGCCCAGCTCCGTCTGCCTTCCAGTTCGTGGCTGATCCCACCGACCGTGAGAATCGAGCCGTCGTCCAGAGCCAGGCTCTGGCTGAAACCGCTGACGCCGTCCCCGTAATAGAGATAATAGACCTCGTCCTCCCAGGTTTCCCCCTCGTCGCGGCTGATCATGGCCCGTCCAGTGGACAGGTCGCGCGGATAGCGGTGATCGTAGGCCACCATGAAGGTTCCGTCGGAGAGGCCGACTCCGTAGCCATGGCACTGACCGTGATAGTTGGTCAGCTGCCGGAAGCGGTGCCAGGTCTTGCCGCCGTCGTCGGAGTCGGCCAGAAAGACCGTCTTGTAATAGGCGCGCCTGGCCGGATCGACCAGTGGCCACTGCGGCACCACGGCTCCGTGATAGCGGATGACGGCGATGAGCTTTCCCGAGGCCATGGGCGCGATCATGGTCTCGTAGCAGTGGCCCCCCAGAAAGCCGGTCTCGGTGTTGAATCCTGTCGGTCCGCTCCAGGTGCGCCCCCCGTCGCTGGAGCTATGGACATAGGCCGGGTCGATCATGTGGGCCCGCGACTCGACGGGCACGACCAGGGTGTCATCGGGAAGCCGAGCCAGCGTTCCCGGGATGCGGCGCTCGCACTTGGCCGGGTTTCCGATCTCGGAGAGTTGACTCCAGGTCCGGCCCTGGTCGGCCGAGCCCCACACCAGGATGCCGGAGGGGTCCTTTTCTCCCGCGTCTTTGACGGCAACGAAGGTCCCGTCGCTCAGAATTTGAAAGGTGCCGACCATGTTTTCCGGACGCGGGGTGACCTCCCAGTTGCGCCCGCCATCCCGGGACCGGCACATCAGGGTATTCTGGTTGACGTAGATGGTTCCGTCGGGAGCCATGGCCAGTTCCACCGTCTGCACGTGGCCCCAGGGGTCATGCGGCAATAGGGCTTTTTCGGCCGGAACCCGGTTCAAGGCGCCGCCGCGAGCATGGAGAATGTAGGGTCCGGCCTGCATGGCCCGCATCTGCTGGGGAGAAAGGGTGACGCCCCCCAGCCACTCGGTGGACCGGAACCCCTGTTTCCCGTCTCCTTCGGATGAGACCCCGCCCCCTGCACCACCGGTCTGCGGCCCTACGCAGGCCGCGGCCCAGCCGAGCTGGGTTGCGGCAGCTGCCTGAAGCGTTCGCCGCAGAAATTTCCGCCTTTCAACGTTCATTTCTCTCCCATTTATCTTCATTGGCGCCGTCCTTTCGCTCCCCATCCGAATTGTCGCCGGGGGATCATGTTAACACTCACGACGAATCCCTACCGGAACTGAATGACCTTGACGATGCCCTCCGTGCCGAAATCGAGATCTTCGAAGGGCTGATATTCAACCGTCACCGGCCGGGGTTTCTGTTCGCCGCACTTCAGTTCGACCAGGCCGCCCTCCGGACCTGAGACTCTCACCGAGGCCGCATCCAGAATCGCCAGCGGCAGATCCCCTCCCTCAATCTGAAGATGCAAGCGAGCCCGTTCCCCCAGGCAGTCCAGCCTGGAGAACGATCCCTGCACTTCCACCCGGGGTGGGGCCATTTGGGGGCCGGATGCAGCGGCCGGGGCGTTCAACGGCCGGTCGGATTCCTCCAGGGACGGGCCGAAGGCTGTCGCCTCCGGAGTTCCAGCGGCAGCCGCTAACGGCGGCGCTTCCTCCGGGGCAACTTCACTCCCGGCGCCGAGCCATTCCATCAATTCTTCCGCTAAATCCACCTCGTCGGAGGATCGCGCGTACTTGCGGCAGAGGACTGCCGCCTGGCGTGCGGCTTCAAGCCTGCCCAACCGGTGGTAGAGCTGGGCCACTGTCTGGTAGTGGTGAACGGCTTCCTCGCGGCTGATCTGCTTGACCCGGATCAACTGGGCCAGGGCCATTCCGGCTTTCCCCTCCATCAGCAGAATGGAGCCCAACAAACGGTGTGCATTATCGAAGTCCGGCTCCAGAGCGATCGCCTTGCGTAAGACCGGCTTGATGACTTCGGGTTCGGCATCGGCCTCCTGCAGCAGCCGCGCGAAGTCGTAGTAGAGCCGGGGATTGGCTGCCTCCAGTTCGACGGCTCTGGCGAAATGCCGCCGAGCCGACTCCCCATCCCCCGAATAGCTGGCCAGATAGCCGAGAGCTTCAGGAACCCGCCAGTCCGCGGGATCCTGCCGGGCCAGGTCGCGGTAGATTTTCAGGGCCTGTTCCCGCCTGTTCAGCCCAACCAGCAGGCCGGCTTGGACCAGGCTGACTTCGGTGGCAGATGCCGGCTGGACATTCGGCTTTTCGGCAGACTTGTTCAAGCGAATCTCATAGTCCACTGTCGGGAGGCGCTTCCGGACCACATAGCGCTTGAAGTCGCTCTCGACCTGATCGAGAGTCTTTCCGTAAACCCATCGAAAAGCCTCTTCGCCCGTGTCGCCGTCGACTCCCTTGAGAAAGTCCGGAAACCGTTCCCGGTATTGATTCGAAAGGCAGAGCATGTGGGTGAGCGCCCAGCTCTGAGCGTAGAAGACCTTGGTGCGGTCGCTCTCATCGAAATGAGTAGAGTTGTAATCCACCGTAATCAATTCCCGGATCGACAGCCACTGCCTGTCCCCAAGCACGCGAGCGGCCTTGCCGAACGCCACCTGCTTTCCTCGAGGTTCAAGCGTGGAATAGAGCTCGGCCAGCCCCTCGTTCAACCAGACGGGCAGTTCCGCTCCGGAGTGTTTCACCAGCAGGTGGACGTACTCGTGAACCGCTGCACTCTTGGTCTGGCGGTTCGGTGTGCCCATCACAATCAGGTCCCGCTTGGGGCTGGACATATAGAAGGCGGATGCTGCTTTGAAGGGCCGGTAGGGTTCAAACTCCTTGGGGGAACGGAATCGGACAATGCGGACGGGTGAAGAAGGTACGCTGCCCACGTTGCCGGTCCTGAGGAAAAATTCTCTGACCTGCTCGAAAAAGAGAATGGTTCGGCGCCCGCTTCTCTCTCCGGCATTGGTGAACAGCTCGAAATGCTGCGATTCGATCCGGACCCAGTTAGGGGCCGCAGCCGCGGTACCGGCCGCGACCGCCAGCACGGAGACTAGGAATAAACCCTGGAATTTCATGGCGCCGTAGTCCCGGGAACCCGGTTACAGGTCCCAACTCAGCGGTGGTCTCCCATCCAGAAGACCGTCGATTGCGGTCGGGCCGGAGTGCGCGCGGATTTCAACCTCGTAGAGTCGAGTCTGACCCGGTTCCAGCCACTGGGCGGCCAGGGGATGGTTGTCCTGGTCCTTGCCCCAGAGGGAGCCTCTGAAGGGCTCCAGCGCGGAGACGTAGGAACCGCCGGGAGCGTAATGCTGCCAGTTGGCCAGCCGGGGCAGTTGTCGAACCGGGTAACAAAGCTCCACGGCCAGGTCGAGTCCCCGGTTGACCACTGCACAGTGGGCGAGACCCTCGGCATCGCCGGCGATATCCAGGATCAGGCCCCGCGAACCGCAGGCGGCGTGCTCCGGGAGCGGTTCGGGCACGGTCAGGTAGCCTGGGAGGTCGCTGTCCGATCGGGAGAGGTCGGCCATGGACATGTCGGCGTTCATCTGCCAGCCTCCGTTGACCCGGCCGCCGTAAACCAGTTGAGACCCTGTGTCCAGCAGGGGATACCCCAGGTTGACGTGGTACAGCCAGTTGTGGGCCACGGTCGAGTTTCCAAGGTTGGCCACTTCGTCCCGCAGCCGGATCACGGGCTCACCCAGCCGGCAGGCGATCTGTCTGCGGACTTCAACCACCGGCCCATACATCTGGGTGTCGCGGATCACCAGCCCCAAACGCATGTCCAGGTCGCCGCGGCCGGGATTTGGGTTCTTCAATTCGAGCAGCGCCGCCGGGGTATTGGTGTGTTGACCGTGCAGGGCCAGCTCGAGGCCGTCTTCCTCGCGCCCGGGTCCGATGTAGCGGGGCCCGCAGGAGGTCAGGAGCCCCCCGGGCCAGGCGGCCAGCCAGTCCTCGTCGCGGTGGAGCGGCTGCCGCGGCGGGCGGTAGCCGTTGGGAGTCAGGTAGGCCAGGCTGTGGCTCCCGTAAAGCGCCTCCACAATGTCGCCGCCGCGGTCCAGCGCCACCGTGAAGCGCAGGTCTGAACCCGTATTCACCATCGCCACCCGGCACCCCGGGGCGCCTCCGGCATCGGGCCAGTCGAAGGTGGCTGTCCGGATGCCGCCCACCTGGTGAATGAGCTCGAACTTGTTGGCGTCGAAAGCGATTGGAGTGTCTCCCTTCATCGATGGTGTTATTGCTGGTCCGGCCGGTCCAAGGTCCCTGAATGAACCTCTGAGAATTGACACATGCCCGTTAGCGCCCACTCCTCAAATAGTCCCAAAGCTCGGACGCTTGCCGGGTGAGATGGGGGATGTCGCTGCCGATGATATAGCGCTGCCTCGCCAGGCGCCCGGCCTCGGTTCGAATCCGCCGCAGATAGGAATCGCGGCTCGAATAGCGCTCGGCGATGGAGAGACGGGGGTCTCCCGCCTGCAGGCGTTCCCGGCGGGTCCCGGGGAAGGGGATAAAGGATCCCACCATGCTGTAGAGCTCGTCCGGTGAGCCGATGTCGGGATGCCGGAGATTCCAGCCGGTATAGGTGGCCAGGGGCACCTGGATGACGGGAAGCCGGATGCCGGCAAGCTCGTTGCCGTCCCGGTCCACCTGAAGAACCAAAGGCCTGAAGGCCCCTCCCACCCGGGGCGGCTGCAGGGTCACAATCCCCCTGGTTCGGAAATCGGGACCGTAATCGAGGCGGTAGGGCTGCATCATCCTTACGGGAAGCCGGACACCGGGAATCCTTGGGAAGCTCATCCGGTCCAGGGGCACCATCTCTCCCTTGGAAATGCGGGGATACTGTGAGGGAGGCGGTTGCCTGTCCTCGGCCAACCAGTCCTGCAGGGCCAGCAGCAGCGCCCGCATGGGCCAGCGAAAATCGTTGGGATTGGGCAGGTTGGCGGTGCTCCTGCTTTGGGGCGGGAAGGAGGCGGGGCCGTGCTGGGTGCCGGAGAAGACATAGACCCGGGTGTTGGGCGCCAGCGGTACGTCCCGGGCGCCGTCGAGGCTGGTGTGAATCAGGGAAGCGGCCCTCCCGTAGTATTCGTAAGAGGCGTTGGTGTAGAAGATCTTCGGCGTCGACTGCTGCCGCCGGCTGCGGTCAAGCACCCCTTCGTTGAGGCCTCTTTCACGGTCCGGCAACGGAAGGTCGGCAAAAGGGTAGATGACCGTGGGATAAAAGGTGTTCATGAAGGAGTGGGCGTCCCGGGAGGGCTGGGCGAAGCGGTGGTTGAAGCTGCCGCGGCTGGCGCCGGCCACGTGGGAGATGACGCCGTCGAAGACAGGGCGCCGACTCTCGTCCTGGTTGAAACCGTAGTAGAGAAAGGTTCGAAGGAAGCGCCCGCTCTGAGACGTCCCGAAGCCGATGGCTCTCCGCACGCTGGTTCCCAAACCCCGCTCCGAACCGTCCTCCTGGAAAGCTCCGCCGTACTTCAGGAATGCGATGAAGTCGCGGGTGGCCGCCGGGCCCAGTCCCACCAGTGTCGGATTCTCGGCCGCATAGACCAGCTCGTAGATTCGACCCGGTTCGAATCCCGCGGCCATGAAGACGTGACCGTTGCTGGGGACCAGTTTTCCATTTTCCTCCCGAGCCAGGCGCCACTGATCGCGTGGCACGATCTGTCTGGGTCCGTCGGTGAGGTCTCTGACGGTCAGCTTCAGGTCGGGGTCATCGAGATCGACGGCGGGATAGGCGGGCTCCATGTTCCGGTCGGCCAGGGGAAAGCTCAGAACCCTGGTTTCGGTAACGAACTCGGCCCGTACCAGTCCCCGAATGGGGGCAGAGCCCTGCCGGGCCACCGGTGCGTACAGCCTCAGACGGTTGGAAACTCGGGGCACGTCGAACTGCCAGCCCAGCCAGGCCAGGCTGAAGCCGTGGTCCAGCGGCAGCGCGTCTCCGAATTCGGTCGGGGTGGTCAGTTCCCGGGAGGAAGTCGCCCGGCTGAACATGCCCAGCATCCCCTTGCGGCCTCGATTGCAGACCTCGTAGAGGACGGTCCCGTTTCCCTTGCCGGGATGGGTGGGTCGGATGAGATAGAAGTCGGAGGAGAACTCGACCTTGCCTCGCCGATTGCGAGGCGCCAGGTCGATGTCGCAGATGATCCGGTTCTGTTCCAGCCGGGGGTCGACTTCGAAGAAAACCCTTCCGTGGATCTTCTCGTAGGTGCCGGCCGCACCGAAGCTGCGGCCGTGCAGGACCTCCGAGCGGCCCTGCACTTCCACGCCGACCACCGCCGCGGAAGCAAGCTGTCCCAGAAGCAGCCAAAGACCGAATACGCGGAAAGCCATGCCGTGATCTTAGTACAGCCGCCGGTCTCTTTCCATCGCTTTCGGATCAGCGCCGAGGGGCGCCGTAAGGGACGATGAACCACGAATGGACACGTCGGGTGGGGCTCGGCAAAAAATGCTGTCTAACCACAAAAGGCACAAAAGTCATGATTTGTGTTTTTGTGACCTTTGTGGCCATTCGCGGTAAACGTCCCGCTGCCGAATTTTGCAAACGCCTCAACTCACCAGTCGGATTATTGTTGTTCATTGGTGTCCATTCGTGGTTCGTCGTTCCCCTGCGAGGATTTCTCTTTCCGGTCCCTCATGGATACTCCTTCAGTTGTCCTGAGCAAGCAAATCCCGGAGGATCAGGGTTGGACTTTTGGGTCGGGTTGGAGACAATAGAGGGCCCATGAGCAAATCCGTGTTTCCGCACCTGTTGCTGGCGGCGCTCCTGGCCGGCTGTGCCTCGGACCCGGATCTCCCGGCCTCTCCCGGTGACCGGGTGGCAGTCCTCAAGGAGCGAGTCCGGGAACTCTACCAGCAAGCCCGGGAGTCGGGGCAGAAGGTTCCCAAGGACGCCCTGGAGTGGGCCAGGCAGGATCTGCACCGGATCGGCGACTGGGAGTACAGGATCGTGGACCTGCCGCGGGAAGACGCCCAATCCCGCCAGGCACGGCTCAATGAACTGGGAGCCGAGCGCTGGGAAGCGTTCTGGATGGAACCTGCCGGGGACGGCATCCGGGTCTACCTGAAGCGCCGCTCCAAGAGCTGGCTGGAGAAACTTCCTCTCTCGGAGTTGCGGCGGCTCCTTCCTTCCGGCGGAGGGGGTGGAGAATAGCTGAAAATGGTCCCGCCGAAGTAGGGGTTCCAGAGGTGGGAAATGGCTCCGGAGACTCCCGGGGCGGCGGGTGCTCGAAAAGAGGTTTCCGTCAGGCGACGAGCATTTTGAAGGAGGTTCTGCAATGCCACGATTCTGGTTCGGGATGGGCTGCCTGATGGTGGGTCTGGCGGTGGCTGCCGGCGCTTTTGGCGCCCATGTGCTCAAACAGCGGCTTTCCGCCGACCTGCTCGAGATTT
Source organism: Acidobacteriota bacterium (assembly GCA_028875575.1). Classification (NCBI taxonomy): domain Bacteria; kingdom Pseudomonadati; phylum Acidobacteriota; species Acidobacteriota bacterium. The sequence goes on along the minus strand of JAPPDF010000094.1, from coordinate 108,383 downwards.
TTGAAGTCGGAGCCCGCTACCAGGTGTATCACGGCCTGGGCCTGGTGGCGCTGGCTCTGGCCATGGACCGGTGGGGCGGCGCCCTTTTTCAGTGGACCGGCGGCCTCTGGTTGGCTGGCATCGTTCTATTTTCCGGAAGTCTCTACGCGCTGAGCCTCACCGGAATTCGAGGCCTGGGAGCCATAACCCCTTTGGGAGGTCTCTGTTTCCTGGTGGGTTGGGGCTTGCTGGTCTGGGAGGCCTGGAGGAAGCTGGCCTGATTGCCGGCGTGGTGCGCTCCCTGCACGGGGGTGTTTTTCGATAGGGTGCGAGCATGGCAAGAAGCAGCGCCGCCACGGTTGAAGAGTACCTGCAGGAGCTTCCCGAGGAGCGTGCGGAGGCACTGGGGGTCGTGCGACAGGTGATTCTGGACCATCTGCCCCCGGGCTACGTCGAGACCATGAACTGGGGCATGATCTGCTACGAGGTTCCGCTGGCGCGCTGTCCCGATACCTACAACAAGCAGCCCCTGATGTTTGCCGGTCTGGCTTCGCAGAAGCACCATATGGGGCTCTACCTGATGTGCGTTTACAGCCACCAGGGTTCCAGGGCAAGGTTTGAAGAGAAGTTCAGGGCCAGCGGCAAAAAACTGGATATGGGCAAGTCCTGCGTGCGCTTCAAAAAGCTGGAGGACCTGCCCCTGGAGGTGATCGGAGAAACCGTCGCCGCGACCTCGGTCGAGGAGTATATTCAGTTGTACCGGGACTCGCGACGGAAGTAGGGCATCGGGCCGACGTTGGGTGGGCCAACCTGCGGTCCTTGACCGCCCGGCCGCGGCCGCCTGGATCGTTGATGCGTACGACCCTGTATGAGCGCGAGGTGGGTTGGGACAGATCCCCGATCAGGGGAGAGTCATCTGCGACTTGTCGCTGAATTGGAGGCTCATTGCCATGATCAAGAAACGGACTGATGCTGCCGAAGACCGGTGCCGCCGGTCGGCCAAGGGCCGCCGAGCCCTGGGTGCATTGACCGCCGCCGGGCTGCTTGCCGGCCTGGTTCTGGTTCCTGTAGAGAGCCACGAGGCGGCGGATGGGAAATTCAAGCTGTCTCCCGAACACATTGCCGCGGTCAAGGCCAAGCGGAGAATCGTGGTCAACCATCCGGCCGACGGCCTGCTGGCGGCCATCCAGCGCCAGGTCAGCATCGAGAATCTGATGACCTACGAGCTGGGGTTCACCGATGAGCCCGGCAGCCAGATCGACGGACAGTGGTGGTGCCTGGACCAGTTGTTCCCCATGAAGGCCCGGCCCATGACCGCCAGGGACAGCCCCCTGGCCAAGGGCCCCTACATGGGCGGCAACGTCGAGACCATCTATCGATGGGCCGATGAGGGGATCAATATCGCCAAGGTCTACCTGGAGGAAACCAAGAAGCGCGGGATCGAGTGCTTCTACTCCTACCGGATCAGCGACGGCACCAGCCACACCGAGTTCGGCAAGGAATTCGCCGAGGCTCACCCCGACTGGGTGGTGAAGGATGAATGGGGCAACGCCAAGTGGAATTTCGCCGTCCCGGAGGCGCGAGCCCGCAAGTTGAGCGTATTGCGGGAATTGGTCGAGGATTACGATTTCGACGGCCTGGAGGTGGACTTCGCCCGCGGACCCAGCAATCTGCCTGCCGGTCGGATGTGGGCCAACCGACGGGCGATCAGCCAGTTCCTGCGCGACCTGAGGGCCATCACCCTCAAGGTGGAGGAGCGGCGCGGCCGCCCCTTCCTGCTGGCGGCCCGGATCCCCGACACGCTGGTCGGCTGCCATTTCGACGGCCTGGACGTGGAGACCTGGGTTCGAGACAACCTGGTGGACATCCTGGTCCTGGGAGTGCGGTCCCTCGAGCTCGAGATCGAACGTTTCCGCCACCTGGTCGGGGACAAGCCGATCAAGATTTACGCCACCCTGGACGACCATCACTGTTCCGACGGCTACTCCTGGCCTCCCATCGAGGTCATGCGGGGAGTGGCGGCCAACTGGTGGCAGCAGGGCATCGACAGCCTGCAGGCCTTCAATTGGGGCACCGCCTCTCCGGAAGTCAGGAAAAAGACGGGGATGTTCGTCCATCAGGCCTATTTCGACGACTCCGATCGAATCCAGATCTACCAGCAGGCTTACAAGGAACTGGGCAGCCCCGAAACCCTGCGATTCCTGGACAAGACCTTCGTGGTCCAGCGCAGGGGCGGGGGCGGCTCCGGGGGACCCAACGTTCACGAGTGGAAGACACCCCGCTTTGCTTACCAAAACACCAACATGCTGGCCCAGTTGCCGGCGACTCTGAGCAATTCCGGAAGGGTGGACACCCTGTTGAAACTGCGGGTCGGAGACCGCCTCTCCGACCATGTCGCCCAGATCGGGGATCTGACCCTGGCGCTGCTGCTGTCGGACCCCGGGACCAAGAAGCTGTCTGCGGAACAAACCATCGGCAAGGCGCCCATCAATCCTTTCTGGACCATCCCGCAGTTGCAAACTTCTCCTCCCAGGGCGGGGATCGAAACTCGCCTGGAAGTGCGGGTGAACGGGGTGCTTGTGAACGACGGCAGGGTGGAGGAGGGTTGGGTGGTCTTCAGCCCCGATCCCGATCTGTTTGCAGTGGGCGAAAACCTGGTCGGCATTCTGGTGAAGGGGCGCAAGGCGGACGATCCGGCCATGACGCTGGAGAAAGTCGAGGTGCGGGTCGACTATCTTCCGCGGCGCCAGGTGGCGGCGGCCGGGACGGCCGGAGGGGTTCAGTAGCCGGGGTGAAACAGACCGGGTCCGGTCAGGGAAGGGAAATGAAGAGCAACGACCTGAAGCAGCCCGTCAACAGACGCGAGTTCCTGGAATCCACCGGCCGTTGCGCGGTGGCGCTGGGTTTGGCCGGTGCGACCTTGGCTCCGGGGTGCCGTCCCGAAAAGGAGCCGCCGGCTCCCGTGCGGCTGCCGGTGGTCGACACCCACATGCACGTCTGGGCCAACGATCCCGTCCGTTATCCCTTTCCGCACCCCTACATTCCCGACTTCAAATACGCCGACATTCCCGCCGAAGGCACCACCGAGATGCTCATCGAGGACATGGACCGCAACGGCGTGACGCACAGCATCCTGGTTCAGGTGATCTACCACGGATGGGACAATTCCTATGTGGCCGACAGCCTCAAGGCCCACCCCGACCGCGTTCGGGCCCATGGCCTCATCGACCCCACCGACCCCAAGGTGGCCGACCGGCTCGAGTATTGGGTCAAGGAGCATGGCTTTTCGGGAATGCGTTTCAGCCCGATCTACTACCTCGACGGCGACAAGGGGGGCGATGGGTGGCTCAACCATCCCGATACCGACAAGCTCTGGAAGCGGGCCGCCCAACTGGATGCGGTCTTCAACTTCTATATTTCCACCCGGCAGCTCCCCAAGCTGGAAGAGATGGTGAGCCGCCATCCGGAGGTGAAGGTCTGCATCGATCATCTCTCCCAGATCGATCTGACCGTGGAGGATCCCACCCCGGAGTTCAAGAAACTGCTGGCCTTGTCCAAGTACCCCAACGTCTGGGTCAAGGTCTCCGAGCTCACCTCGGTTTCCGGAGCCGGCTATCCGTTCCGGGAAGCCTTCTCCTGGGTGCGAAGGGTCTACGAGGAGTTCGGAGCTGACCAGTTGCTGTGGGGGACGGGGTACCCGGGCGCCTCTCGAGCCGCCTACGAGCGGCCTACACTGGCCAAGGAGCTGGCCCTGGTCCGGGAGGAGATGACTTTTTTGAGTCCGGACGATGTGGAGAAGATCCTGGGACTGAATGCGGCCCGTGTCTGGAACCTGTCCGCCTGATCACGAGGGGCGGGGAAGGAAAAGAGATATCCACCAAGGGACGCGAAGGACAACGAAGGGAGACGAAGGAAGACCAAGGGAAAGATGAGCTTTTTGCAAAATTCCCAACGAGGCAGGTTATCTGGCCGGCATACCTGAGGTTCTGCCATTTTCAATTTCGGGTGCGACCCGGTGAAAAATGCTGTCCAACCACAAAAGGCACACAAGTCACAATTTATGTTTTTGTGCCTTTTGTGGCCATTTCCGGTAAGCGTCCCGCTGCCGAATTTTGCAAAAGGCTCAGATGCGATTCTTCACCGGTATGCGGCGGTAAGGATTTCAAACGTAGCCCCGAGGGGAGGTAATGGATGTTGGATTCCAATCGATTGAGAAGCGTTCTGGCGCTGGTGGTTCTGTTGACGCTTGTTCCACAGGCTTGGGGCGGGGAGAAAGTTTCGCCAACGGAAGGCTGGGCGGCCACCCTGTTCAGTCGCTACATCGTCAGGACCGACATCACCTACCTGGTGGCCGACAACTGGGAGTCCAAGCTGGATGTCTACCGGCCGTGGCGGGCGACGTCGCCGACGCCCACGGTGGTCTACATTCATGGCGGGGGCTGGGTCGCCGGCAACAAGAGTGTCCGCCCGCTCCATTTCCTGCCCTATCTGGAGATGGGCTGGGCCGTGGTCAACGTGGGATACCGGCTGGCCAGGGTCTCGCTGGCACCAGGTGCCGTGGAGGACACCCGCTGTGCCTTGCGCTGGGTCATCCGGAACGCCGAGAAATACAACTTCGACACCGACTGGATCGTGCTCACCGGAAGGTCGGCGGGCGGCCATCTTTCCCTGATCACCGGGATGCTGCCGGCTTCCTCGAGTCTGGACCGGCGCTGTCTGGGCAGGGACGAGCTCAAGGTGGCCGCCATCGTGAACTGGTTCGGGATCACCGATGTCGATGACCTGCTGGAAGGCGAGAACATGCAGTCCTACGCCGTAACCTGGTTGGGCAGCCAGAGCGACCGCCATGAGATCGCCAGGCGGGTTTCGCCTCTGAGCTACGTCCGGCCGGGACTGCCGCCGGTGCTGACCATCCACGGGGATGCCGACAGGGTGGTTCCCTACGACCATGCCGTTCGCCTGCACCGGGCATTGGATGAATCCGGAGTCCCCAACCAACTGGTAACCATTCCCGGAGGGAAGCACGGTCGGTTCAGCCGGGCCGAGCTCCTCAGGATTCATGTCGCCACCCGCGAGTTCCTGAAGAAGCACGGATTCAAGCGGCTGGGCGATTCTCCCTCATCGGCCGAGTGACTCTGCCGAACCACTTTGGGCCGGCCGATCGATTTCCTTTAGCCTCGGGGCCGTTTCCGACCATTTTCGGCCGGCCACGCGGCCACCCCCTGGAGCCCTTCCCATGGACACCCATACCGGAGTGAGACCACGAGGTATCCTGGCCGCGGTGGTAATGGCGGCTTTTTTTTGTGCGGCGGCTTGCCAGCCGGCCGACGAGACCCCGGCTGAGGACGGCGAACGTTTTGTCCTCTCCCCGCAACACCTGGCCCAGATCGAGCGGCAGCGGCGGGTGGTGGTCAATTTCGACGCCATCCACGGTGACCTCAAATTCGCCGACATCCCTCCCAGCGACCTGGTGAAGCTGAGCTTCACCTTTGCCGACGATCCGGAGAGCCAGATCGACAGCATCTGGTGGAACTGGGGCGAAGGCCACCAGTCCCCCTATCCCAGCGAGGTGATGCCCCTCTACGACCAGGAGGGCTACCGCAAGTGGGTGGAGGAGGGCGTCGACATCATGCGGATATTCCTGGAGGCGACCAGGGAGCGGGGTCTGGAGGCCTTCTACTCCTACCGGGTCAACGGCTCGGACAACGACCTGGTGGTGACCCGGCAGATTCCGATGAAGCAACGCCACCCGGAGTGGCTGCTGGCCGGGCCCTGGGCCCCGGACCGCAAGATTTTCTGGGACTTTCGCAACCAGGAGATCCGCGACTACAAGTTGAGCATTCTTCGCGAGGTGGTCGAGAACTACGATTTCGATGGCATCGAGATCGACTTTGCCCGAGGTCCGATCACGCTTCCCCTGGGCCAACAGTGGAAATACCGGCACCATCTCACGGACTTCATGAGCAAGGTCCGAGCTCTGACCCTGGAGGCGGCCGAACGGAGGGGCCGCCCCATCTTGCTGGCTGCCCGGCTGCCGGCCAGCATCGAAGGCTGCCGCATCGACGGCATCGATATCGAGACCTGGACCAGCCGGCAGTTGCTCGACATCATTGCGCTGGGCTGCCGATCCTTCGAGGGCGACGTGGCGGCCTATCGCCGGATTACGGCCGGAACCCCCATCAAGCTGCTGGGGGGCTCGGACGAACACCATACCTCCGACGGCTACGACTGGCCTCCCATCGAGGTGTTGCGCGGGGTGTTCGCCAACTGGTGGCAACAGGGAGTGGACGGGATCTACTGCTTCAACTGGACCTATGCCATGAAGGAGGACGCGGACCGCATCGGCGCGCTGCTGCACGATTACAGGATGGCCCCGGTGCACCGCCGCCTCTACCGGGAGATCGGCGATCCGGAGATGCTCCGCCGCAAGGACAAGACCTTCGTGGTGCAGCGCCGCGGCGGGGGAGGGAGCGGCGCCCCCGGGACGGTCGGATGGGAGACCCCTCGCTTCTTTCTCAATACCAACATGTTGGCCCAACTGCCGGCCCCGCTGGACAACCAGGGGAAGGCCGACACCCTCTTGAAGCTTTCGGTAGCCGATCCTCTGGGGCGGGAAGCTCGAAACATCCAGGACATCAGTTTGCGACTCATTCTCCACGACGCCGCGGCCGGGACCCACGTCGAGAGGATGAGAACCTCGGTAAAACCGGATCCGCCGGGGCCGAACCGGATGCCCAGAGCCTTGATCGCCCTGTTCAAGCGTATCAACCACCTCTATAACAGCTCACCGCTGGATGACATGGGGAAACGGATCGAAGTGAGGATCAACAACCTGCTACTGGAGGAACCGGTTGTGGAGGACGGCTGGCTGGTGTTTTCAGGCTTGGATCCGAATCAGTTCGCCGTGGGCACCAACCTGGTGGGAATACGCGTGACCGGCCGGTCGCCTCAAGCCGACGCCCCCCTGTTCGTCGAGAAGCTGGAACTGCAGGTGGACTATCGCTAGCCAAAGAACCGGGCATGGAACTCTGTTCACCGCTCAAGAATCACTCCCCCCTTGAGGGGGAGTCGGCGAGGCCAGGGCGAAGCCCGTAGTCGAGCCGGTGGGGGGCAAACACCGCGCCTCGAAAGTGAATGTCGGCCGGTGCGGGCTGCGGCTTGACGGCGCAGCGTCGCCCCCCCACCGCATCAGCCTTCGCCATTCGGCTCGGCTTCTGTGCAATCCATTCATGGTTTACACGACAAACCGCAAACATGGTTTACATACCAAGCTGGAATTTGCCCGTGGAGCGGGCGGAGCGAGGAGATCCGGAATGCACTTGATTCGGCCGATGATTGCAATGGTGGGACTCACTGGCCTTCTGGCCGCTTTGGCGGCCTGCCGCGTCACGAGCCCGGATGGCGCCCCCGATTCAGCGCGGGGGTCCGTTCAGGCCGTGAATCTGCTGCCCAACGCCAGCTTTGAGCTCCCCTTGGGCGAAGAGCCCCGCCAGCCCGGCAACTGGGGAGACATCCTCAACCCCCTCACCATCAACCTGGCCGCCAGCCACCAGCAGCCGGGGAATTGGCCACCCCGAAGAGTGGCAGTCGAGGCGGTGGAGGGCGACCACGCCGCCCAGGTCACTCTGGATCCGGCCGGAGACGCGTTCCTGGGACACCTGACCTCTCCCGTGGTCCCGGTTCGGGGCGGCCAGGTCTACACCCTCTCGGCTTATGTGCGGAGCGAGGTTCCAGCCGCCTGGGTGAGGCTGTGCCTGTGGACCCGACCGCTGGATTGGAGACAGCCCGACCCGGCGGCTTCCGAAGGTCAATACCTGTCCTTTTCGGGCCCCGACGCCCATAGTGAAGTCATGGGGGTATCCGGGGACTGGAAACGCTACCGGTTTACCTTCGTGGTAGAGCACCTGGTCTCAAATGGGGTGGCCGACCTGGTGGTTGGCGGCCAGGGTCCCGGCAGGGCCTGGGTGGACGCCGTTCAGCTCGAAGAGGGACCGCGGGCTTCCGAGTTCCGGACGCGTTATCCGGTGGAAGCGGTGTTGGCGGGACGCCGCCAGCCGCCCATGCTTCACCTGGTGGACGAGCCGCTGGAACTGGTTCTGGCCAGCTACAACAGCAGCGGGTCCCCCTGGAGCGGGGGAGTGAGGCTGAATGTCGAGACCCTGGAAGGGAAGGGCGTGCTGGAAAAGCGCCTGCAGGCGCCGGTGCCGGCCGGGTATGGGGAGCGGAAGCTGAGCTATCCCTTCGAGCGGGTGGGAGAGTTTCGCGCGCGAGTCCGCTCCCGCTCGGGAGCGCCAATCGGGCTGGAGGACTACCTGTTCGTGGTCCATCCGGTCATGCACCGCGATCTTCAGGCCGTGACCTATTCCCGGCGGGGGCGAGTCCACCAGCTTGCGGCGGAGCGGGTCTGGATTCCCTGGGGGGACAAGGAGGACTTCTTTGCCGATCCTCAAGCCAACCTGACGGTCACGCGGCAGGGGGCCATCTATGCCGGGCTCAAGGCGGGGGTGGTGGCCGTCACCCGGGACGGGGGGCGCAGTTGGAAAATCATCCACGCCAGCAAGACGCTGCTGTCGGTGCTTCCCGACGGCACCTTTCTCAACGCCACCCATGAGCCGGGCGGGCTGAGAATGTACCGCTCCCAGGATGAGGGGAGCACCTGGACGGCATTGGGATTCATCCCGGTGACCGGGCCTCAGGCGGGTCCGGTGACTCAAATGAAGGACGGGACTCTGGTCTGGCCCATCGGCCATCCCCGCCCGGGAGCCCCCCATACGGTCTATGCCTATCGGTCAGAGGACGGCGGCCGCACCTGGTCAGAGGGCTATCCCATTGTTCCGGGAGGGGAACCCGCTCTCATTCAGCTCGATTCCGGGAGACTGCTGGCGGTGGCCCGCCACAATCCCTCCCGGGCCCCGGGAGAGTGGGAGAAGTTTTACCGAAACGAGTCCCCCTGGCGGCTCTGGCAGTGGGCCACCAGCTACTACGATCACCACCGCAACCGCTTGAGCTCCTACGAAAAGAACCTGTTGATGGCCGACTCCGACGACGGCGGCATCACCTGGAAGAACCCCCGGGCGGTGACCCACCTGCTGGACGAGATGCACGGGTCGGCTGTCCAGCTTCCCGACGGCCGAATCGTCCTCATGTACGTCCACCGCCTGCCGGCTCTGCACGGGGGCGAGCGGGCCAAAGTCAGCCGGGACGGCGGCTACACCTGGGAAGAGGAACTGTACTACCTGAACACGGTGGCGGCTCCCAACTGGAAGGAAGTGTTGACCGCCCTGAAGAACGCCGACGAAGGGGTGTTCACCTTCGAGGAAAGCAGGCGGCGCAGCTTCCCGAGGGAAGGACAGACGCTGAAGGGCATGTGGTACATCAACGACCATGTGACCAAGCCCGGGTACTCCGCCAGTTGCGTTTTACCGCCCGAGTTGGCCGATGGAAAACCGGGCATGATCCTGTCCATCGTGGGGGAGCGGAAAGGGAAGGATCTCCCGGCCCGCATGCAGGCCATCCGCTGGCGGCCTCTGCCCAGGTAGGTTGAGCCGGGACACTCCGGCACAGGAGAAAGGCGAGGACAGTCACATGGGAGTCTTGTCGGGCTACAGGATCGTTGAGTTCGCCGGTATCGGACCGGCGCCCATGGCGGCCATGCTGCTGTCGGACATGGGAGCCGAGGTGCTGCGCGTCGACCGGGTGGAGGAGTCCCACCTGGGGATACCCATGGAGCATCGCTACAACCTGCTGTGCCGGGGCAGGCGATCGGTGGCCATCGATCTGAAGCATCGGAAGGGAAGGGAGTCCGCGCTCAAGCTCATCGCCGGCAGCCACGGGCTGATCGAGGGTTTCCGGCCCAGGGTGATGGAGCGTTTGGGGCTTGGGCCCGACGACTGTTTGGCCCGCAATCCCAGGCTGGTCTACGGACGGGTGACCGGGTGGGGGCAGGACGGGCCCCTGGCTCAGGCCGCCGGCCACGACATCAACTACATCGCCTTGACCGGGGCGCTGCACGGCATCGGAGAGCGGGACGGACCGCCCGTGCCGCCCCTCAACCTGGTGGGGGATTTCGGCGGCGGCGGGGTCTACCTGGCCCTGGGTCTGGTGGCCGGGATGCTGGAAGCGCAAACATCGGGGAAGGGGCAGGTGATCGACGCGGCCATGGTGGATGGAGCGGCATCCCAGATGACCTACGTTTACGGGCTGCGGGCGGCCGGGCAGTGGACCGACGGCCGAGCCGAGAACACCCTGGACGGGGGCGCCCCCAACTACCGGGCTTACGAGACCAGGGACGGAAAGTACATCGCCATCGGTCCGGTGGAGCCCAAGTTCTGGGCCCGGTTGCTGCAACAGATCGGAGCCGCGGAGGAGGGTCTGCACCAGTTGGAGGACCGATCGAAGTGGCCGCGAATGTGCGAGCGCCTGGCCGAGATCTTTCGCACCCGGACCCGGGAAGAGTGGCGGCAGCTTCTGGAGGGAAGCGACGTCTGCTTTGCCCCGGTTCTCGACATGGGCGAGGCCCCTCGGCATCCCCACAACCGGGAGAGGCAAACCTTCGTGGAGGTGGAGGGTGTGCCGCAGCCGGCCCCCGCGCCGCGCTTCAGCCGCACACCCAGTCGCATCCGGCGTTCTCCGGCCGAACCCGGCGAGCACACCCGGGAGGCCCTGAAGGATTGGGGTTTCAGCGAGACGGAGCTGGACCGGCTGCAGGAAGCAGGAGTGATCGGACGACGGTCGGTGAAGCCGGATTGAGGTTTGGCGTCTATCGCCGGTGCGTTGGAGCCGGGCCGAAACGCCGTCAACCCTGTCTGAAGGACTTCCCCCGGAAAAGGGCTTCCGCCCCCAGGTCCTCCTCGATCCTCAGGAGCTGGTTGTACTTGGCGATGCGGTCGGTGCGACTGGCGGAGCCCGTCTTGATCTGGCCGGTGTTCAACCCCACCGCCAGGTCGGCGATGAAGGTGTCCTCGGTCTCTCCTGATCGGTGGGAGATGACGGCCGAGTAGTGGTGGGTCTTGGCCAGCTCGACGGCTTCGATGGTCTCGGTCAGGGTCCCGATCTGGTTGACCTTGACCAGGATGGAGTTGGCGACCCGGCTCCGGATGCCTTGCTCCAGGCGCCGGGTGTTGGTGACGAAGAGATCGTCCCCGACCAGCTGCACCTTGGCTCCCAACCTGCGGGTGAGCAGGGCCCATCCTTCCCAGTCGTCTTCGGCCAGGCCGTCCTCGATGGAGGCGATGGGATACTGGCGCACCCAGTTCTCCCAGAATTCCACCATCTGCTCGGCGCTCTTCTCGGACCCGTCCGACTTCCTGAAGCAGTAGCGTCCCTCTTCGTAGAACTCGCTGGAGGCCGGATCCAGCGCAATCAGCAGTTCCTCCCCCGGGCTGAAGCCGGCCTGGGCGGCAGCCTCCAGGATGACTTCAATGGCCTCCTCGTTGCTCTTGAGGTTGGGGGCGAAGCCGCCCTCATCGCCGACGGCCGTGGCGTATCCTCGCTTCGTAAGCACCCGCTTCAGGTGGTGGAAGACCTCGACGCCCATGCGCAGGCTGTCGCTGAACCGGGAGGCTCCCACGGGCATGACCATGAACTCCTGGAAGTCGACGTTGTTGTCGGCATGGGATCCGCCGTTGAGGATGTTCATCATGGGCACGGGAAGCAGCCGGGCGTTGACACCTCCCAGGTAGCGGTAAAGGGGTTCGCCGCAGGCCTGGGCGGCGGCCCGGGCCACGGCCAGCGACACCGACAGCAGGGCGTTGGCGCCCAGGTCTGCCTTGTTGGGCGTCCCGTCCAACTCAATCATCTGGCGGTCGACTTCGACTTGCCGGCAGGCATCCAGTCCCTGAAGCGCGCCGGCGATGCTTTGATTGACGTTGGCCACCGCCTGCTGAACGCCTTTGCCGAGATAGCGCTGGGGGTCCCCGTCTCTGAGCTCGACGGCTTCGTGCTCACCGGTGGAGGCCCCCGAGGGGACGGCCGCGGTACCGGTAGCTCCGCCTTCCAGAACCACCGTGGCCTCGACCGTCGGGTTCCCCCGCGAGTCCAGAATCTCCCTGGCCTTTACGTCGGTAATGGATGTCATGAGTGCCTCTTCCAGCGGAATGGTCCAGCGCCTGGCGCCGTTCCTGCCGGCCGCATTCTAACCCAGGCGGCCGCGTGCGGGAAACCTTCGGGTGGGAGGGCGGACGCCGGGACGGGGAATAGGGGACTTTGTTGAATTACTGGAATAAACTGGATCGACGGCACCTAGATTCCAGCAATTTAACAACGTCCCCTACACTCCCCTCCGTCCCCTACACTCCCGCGCTGCTGCTTGGCGCCCTGTCGTCCCTCCCCACCGCATGAGCCTTCGCCAGTCGGCCCGGCTTCTGCGTCCCTTCCATTTCCATCGGGACTGGGGGCAGCGAGCGGAGATGCGACCCGCGGTGTCGGAACGACGTGCCAGATTTTCAATAAACTCCTACTTGGCTCGGCGCTGAGACGTGACTAGCTTGGTAGGAAGGCTTGAGTAGCGCACCCGGGTTACCTGGGGTCTAACAGATGGACCAGGTGCAGGAACATGATTCGAGAGTACTGAAAGATCCAGGGAGAAAAAAGAATCAGTTCTCCCGTGACCACAAGCACCAAAACCCCTGTCGAGAATCCCTGCCACGAAAGATAGATAGCAGGAGGAGCGACCAACAGTACCCCCAGTCCGTAGGCGAAGTACATCGCACCCACAAAGAATCCCTGTTTCTGACGGTCGAATCTCAGGTCGCAGACACCGCAGTTCTGCCTCATACGAAAAAGCGAGGCGAAGACCTGCCCACGCAAACATCGCGGACATCTGCGTTGTAGGATCGCTTTGAATCTCATCCGCTGGTGAAATTATCCTCGCTATCCCAGACCCCGCAAACCTCTGCGGCGTCATCTTGTCCAGGGAAATACACTATAGACGAGGACTTCCATTTTGCCCCTGGCATTCGAAGCGTAGGGGACAGGAAGCGTAGGGGACGTTGCTGAATTACTGGAATTTACGTGCCGGGTTCCCAAGTTTTTCCAGTAATTCAGCAACGTCCCCTACGCACTCTGGCTTTTCCGACCCTTGGCGGATCCCTATTGAGGCTTCTCCAACCCCTTAGTGTGTCTTCGTGGTCCTTAGTGTGACTTCGTGGATAACTCTTTTTTTCCTGCCAACGGGGCCGAAGCACCGCCTCGCCCGGGTTTGCGCCGGTTCCGGGGGATGGGATAAGATCCAGCCGCTGCAATCACGCCCAGAAGCGACTTCCTTTCGCAGGAGCCAGCCATGACCATTCCCATGGATCAAATCACCAGCATGCCGGCCTTTTCTCCCTACTATCCCCCTCCGCCGGTGCGCTATCGCAACGCGCGCTTTCAGTTCGTCTTCTTCCGGGCGGACCCTGCCGCCGTGGACCGGGTGCTCCCCTCTTGCCTGGAGCCGGCCGAGGACGGCTACTGCGTGGCCATCGGCATCTCCATCCCCTGGGCTTCCAGCTACGGGGCCTTCGACGAGAGCGTGCTGACGGTCAAGTGCACCTTCAGGGGAGAAACCGGGTATTTTGCCCCGGTGGCCTTTCTGAACTCCCGGTCCAGCATCCCGGCGGGACGCGAGATCTACGGCACTCCCAAGGTGTTTGCGGAGTTCGAGTGCGGCATGGATGAACGGGTGGCCTACACCGATACCCGCCTGGCGGGGGCCTCGGTGCTGGCCATCCGTTCCACCTTCCACCGGGAGGCCCGGGTAGAGGAATTGCCCAACCTGACTCCCTCCTGGCGGCTCAAGGCGATTCCCCGGGTGGACGGTCGCGGCGCCGACGTGCTCCAGCTGATCGACGGCGCCAATGTGACCTCCGACGTCGACGTGCACATCTGCCGGGCCGGGGACGGGGTGGTCCAGTGCGACCCCTCGCCTATTTACAACCTGGCCGACTTCACGCCGCGGGAGTACTACGGCGCCTTCTACCTGGAGCAGGACTACACCGAGGGATACGGTGAGGTGGTCCACGACTTCCTGAATCCCGCCTGAAGCCGAAACGGGCTGGTCGCGCCGCTATGGGACAGCAACAGAAATCACCGGCCAGGCTGAGCAACTGAACATGGAACCAGTGAAGTTGGGGGTGGTGGGGGCCGGGCTGATCGGCAGCAAACACGCCCGGCTGGTCCACGGGCAGCCGGAGTGCTCCCTGGTCGGGATCTGCGATCCGGATGTCGGTCGCCGGGGGGTGGCCGAGGGGCTCGAGGTGCCCTTCTACCGGGACCTTTCCGATCTGCTGGACGAGCAGCAACCCGAGGGGGCCATTGTGGCCACGCCCAACGGCACCCACCTGGCCGTGGCCGAGGTCTGCGCCGGGAAGCGCGTCGACCTGCTGATCGAGAAGCCCATTGCCGACACCCTGCCTGCCGCCCGGAGCATCGTGGACGTAGCCGCTGCAGCCGGCTGCCGGGTCCTGGTGGGCCACCACCGGCGTCACAATCCGCTGATTCGGGAAGCGCGCTCCCAGGTTCAAGGCGGGGCGCTGGGGAGGCTGATTGCGGCGTCGATGATGTGGACCCTGCTGAAGCCGGCGGAATATTTCCAGGTGGGTTGGCGTTGCCGGCGTCCGCAGGGCGGGCCCATCCTGATCAACCTCATTCACGAGCTGGACATTCTGCGCTACATCTGCGGCGAGATTCGCCAGGTGTACGCCCAATCGTCCTCCATGGCCCGCGGGCTGGAGGTCGAGGACACCCTGAGCATCACGCTTTCCTTTGCCAATGGCGCTTTGGGCTCCATCATCGCCTCCGACGCCACACCCTCGCCCTGGTCCTACGAAATCGCCAGCGGAGAGAACCCCTACTATTTTCATACCGGCCAAAACTGCTATCATTTTCTGGGCTCGGAGGGGGCCCTGGCCTTTCCCCGGATGGAGCTGTGGCGCTACGGAGACCCATCCCGGGCCGGCTGGCAACACCCCTTGAGCCAGACTCGCCAAGAGGTGGCCCCGGCGGACCCGCTGGTCCTGCAACTGCGGCACTTTTGCCGGGTGGTTCGGGGGCAGGAACCTCCGCTGGTGGACGGAGCCGACGGGGCCCGTACCCTGGCAGTGGCGCTGGCGGTCCAGGAATCGATCGACCGGCAAGCTCCCGTCCTGCTGACTGATATGGACGCCTCAGGGGGAGGGTTTGCCGACTCAGCCCAAGGGGTGGGAACCAAGCCTTCCGAAACGGATTCATGCAACTGACCCGGAGCCAGATCGAAAAGTTCAACGACCGCGGCTACGTGTTTTTTCCGGGCTTGCTGGACGGCGACGAGGTTTCCGCGCTGCAGCAGGCGATGCCCGACATTCTCAGGCGACCGGGGCCGGAAGTCGTTCCCGAAAAGGACAACCCCCAGGCCGCCCGGCTGGTCTTCGGCGCCCACCTCTACTCCGAACCCTTTCGGCGGCTGTCTCTGTTGCCGCGGTTGCTGGGTCCGGCCCAGCAGTTGCTGAAGGAAGAGGTCTACTTGCACCAGAGCCGCATCAATCCCAAGCCGGGAATGGCGGGAGGGGCCTCCTGGGACTGGCACCAGGATTACGGCGCCTGGCACGTGGTGGACGGCATGCCGGAACCTCGCTGCCTGATGGTGGCCGTGTTCATCGATGAGTGCACCCCGGTAAACTCTCCATTGCTGGTGGTGCCGGGTTCCCATCGGGACGGGTTTCTGGACTCGATCCAGCTCCACCGGGACGCCAAGGGCTATTCCCTCTACCACATCGGTGAAGACACCTTTCGCCGGCTGGCGGAGGAGAACGGAATCGAGGCCCTGATCGGTCCGGCGGGATCGGTCTGCTTCTGCCACAGCATCGTGGTTCACGGATCGGCCAACAACGTCTCGCCCTGGCGGCGGGCCATCATGTACCTGATCTACAATGCCGTCAGCAACGCCTGCACCGGCACCGAACGGCCCTGGTTCCAGAACCACCGGGATTTCACACCCCTGCGGCCCATCGAGGACGACAGCCTCAGGCAGCGGTGCTGAAGGGGCACTCCGGAGGCGTCGCCCCGGTTGGAGTTTGCTCCCGATCCGGAAGCTGCTGTCGTCGACGACCCGGCTGTGACCGGTCGAGTCGGCGCTCAATGACATGGAGGAGTGAATGAATCGAAGGAAGTTCCTTTCCCATTCGGCGGTAGCCCTGTCAGCCGGACCCTCGGTTCTGGGGGCTGCTCGATCCCGAGCAAACCGTCCTGACTGCAACTACCGCATCGTCTACAACGACGACGGCCACACCCTGCAACGGGTGTCCGGAGTCGGGGAGCTGTTGGAGAAAGGGGTGGACCGCTTTATCGGGACCCAGGTGGATGCCCTGTTCTGGAGCATTGGTGAAGCCGACGTCTTCTACTTCAGGACCAGGACTGCCGAGATGTACGGGGAGAACCTGAAGCGGTTCCAGAGTGCCGCGGGCCTTCGGTTCATACAGGGCCTGGAGAGCGTTCTCAAGGAGCGGGAGGACTACTTTCAGGCCATGGCCGATCGCTGCCGCGAGATCGGTATCCAGTTCTTTGCGACCGTGCGGATGAACGATGCCCACGACAGTCCCAAGGGTTGGAACGCCGTCGATCTCTACAGCCAGTACAAGAGGGCTCACCCGGAACTGCTGCTGGGAGACGCTGTCCATCCCAGTTTTGCCACCGGATTCGATTTCGCCTATGAGCAGGTACGGCAAAACAAGTTCAAGGTCATCGAAGAAATCGTCCAGGATTACGATCTGGATGGCATCGAGTTGGATTTCCTGCGGCACCCGGCCTTCTTCAAGCCCGAGGAGGCCTATCGCAACCGCCACCTGATCACCCAACTGGTTCGCAGGGTGCGAGCCCTGGTGGACCGGGCCTCGGAGAGTCGCGGCAAACCCTTTCGACTGGCCGCCAGGGTCCCTTTCACCTTCAACCTTGCCTTCAAGCTGGGATTCGACGTCCCCACCTGGATCGAGGAAGGCCTGTTGGACGTGGTGACGGCGGGAACCCCGCGGGGCCATGAATCCGACTTGTCCATGCGAGAATACGTGGAGTTCGTTGGAGGTCGCGATCTCACCCTGCTGGGACAGATCGGCTTGTATCATCCTGCGGAGCAGACCCGGGCCACGGCCTTGAACTATTGGAAACAGGGCGTGGACGGGATCTATCTCTTCAATTGGTACGCTCCCCTGTGGGACCGGGAGCTTTGGCGCAAGTCACTGGTGGAGATCGGAGACCCCGGCCTGTTGAAGCACCGGGACAAGCGCTACCTCATCGATGAGCAGGTCGGCTCCCTGTGGCGGCGATCCCACCCCAAGGCCCAGCTTCCGCTGAAGATCCAGCAGGAAAAGGTGGGAGGACCCGCTCGGATCCGGTTTTTCGTTGGCGATGACGTGCCGGCGGCCGCGGCCGAGAGCAAGTCGGTCAAGGCCAAGCTGGTCATGCGCCTGGAACAGCAAATGGATGACGACGATCTGCAGTTCCGGTTGAACGGTGTGGATCTTTCCAGAGAAAAGGAGGAGGTTCGGCGGGAGCCCACGCTCTTCGGCAGTCGAGACTTTCTCCACCTGCCGTTCCGGGCCGACATCCTCAAGTGCGGATTCAACCGGTTGGAACTGGTTCTGAAAAAGCGCAACCCGCGCCTGGCGGTACCCCTGGTCCTGGCGCAGATGAGCTTGGAGATCGACTACGGCAGCAAGGGATAAATCACCGGGAATCGAGGGCAAGGACATGGTCAAGGAAAACGGAAGCTACGCCGAGCAGTATCGGGAGCAGGGCTACCTGGTGGTGGAGGGTCTGCTTACAGCCGAAGAAGTGCAGCGGGTGAGGCAACGGACCGAGGATCTGATTTCCGGCGCCGTTCCGGGATATCCGATGGAGGATATCGAGCTGGAGCCGGGCGCCGAGAGGGTGGAGCTGGCAACGGTGCGCAAGCTGAACCGCCCCGCCGACAACGATCCGGTTTTTCTGGCTCATGCCGGCCATCCCCGGATTCTGTCCATCGTGGAGTCCATGATCGGCCCCGACATCAAGCTCTACAACAGCCAGTGCTTCATGAAGCCGCCGGGAGGGGTGGAGAAGCCCTACCACCAGGACTCGGCCTACTTCGCCATCGAGCCCATGGACCTGGTGACCTGCTGGACGGCGCTGGACGACGTCACCCTGGAGAAGGGACCCATGTATGTGATTCCGGGAAGCCACCGGCAGGGGGTTCTGGATCACAGCCAGCCCTGGGTGGTGCGAGACCGGCGAGACAAGCAGGTGCCCGACGAGGCCCTGGACCTTGGCCGGGAAACGCCCCTGCTCATGCCGGCGGGTGGTTGCTCATTTCACCACAGCCTGCTGCTGCATCGCTCCACGCCCAACCGTTCCACCACCTCGCGGCGCGGCCTGGCCGTTCACTACATGTCGGCCCGCTCCCGCTGGACCGACGACACCCGGCCCCGGCCAAACTATGTGCTCCTGCAGGGGAGGGAATACCCCGGCTGCGTGTAAGATTGGAGATCGGTTCCTTCCGCATCGGCCGGGATGCGGCCCGGCAAGCCGGCGCGCGTCCCCTCGAGGAGCAAGAGGGGGTGGAGGGTGCACCCCACCCGGGAGCGCGGGCGTCCCGCCCGCATGCACTCCCGTTACGTCCCGCTCAGTTTCCCTGCGATGGGGCACCCGGCCACCCTGCGTGGAAACGGCATGGGCTTGGCCGAAGCAGAGTCCTGGCGCCACCCGGGAACGCGGGCGTCTCGCCCGCATGCTGTCCCGTTGCTTGCCGCTCAGTTTCCCCTCGATGTGGCGCCCGGCCACCCTGCGTGGAAACGGCATGGGCTCGGCCGAAGCAGAGTCCTGGCGCCACCCGGGAACGCGGGCGTCTCGCCCGCATGCTGTCCCGTTGCTTGGCGCTCAGTTTCCCCTCGATGTGGCGCCCGGTCACCCTGCCGGCCGAATCCGCATGGGCCCGGCCGGAACACAGTCCTGACGCCGTTGCCGGTCGACCCGGGTCGAGGAGATGGGCAAGGCTGCGGGACGATGTGTGCGGGCGGGACGCCCGCGCTCCCGGGTGGCCTTCATCCCATGACGTCTTCGCAGCATTTGCCTGCGTTTCTCACCGGGCAGCGCGCAGGCCCTTCCAGATGCTGTAGCACATTCCCAACAGCACCAGCGCGAACGGAAAGCCGGTCACCAGCGAAGCCGTCTGCAGCGCCACCAGTCCGCCGCTGATGAGCAGAGTGATGGCGACGATTCCTTCGAATACGCACCAGAAGACGCGCTGAGCGACCGGTGCATCCAACTTTCCTCCAGCGGTGATGGTGTCGATGACGAGCGAACCGGAATCGGACGAAGTGACGAAGAAGATGACTACCAGGATGACGCCGATAGTCGAGGTGACGCCGGCGAGCGGCAGCGCCTCCAGCATCTTGAACAGGGCCAGTTCCGGTTGCTGGGCCTGCACCGCCTCGACCACCGCGGTATGGCCGCCATTGAGATAGTGCGACAGCGCGGTGGCCCCGAAGACGTTCATCCAGAGCGCGGAGACCAGCGTCGGGACGATCAGCATGCAGCCGACGAGTTCACGCACGGTGCGGCCGCGCGAGACCCGGGCGATGAACATGCCGACGAAGGGCGACCAGGAGAGCCACCAGGCCCAGAAGAAGGTGGTCCATCCGTGCATGAAATCGAAGTCGGTCCGACCCGCCCAGTTGCTAAGGGGTCCGATCGCCGCCAGGTAGTGGCCAAGGCTGTCGGCGAACCCGGCCAACAGGTCAAGGGTCGGCCCCACCGCCAGCACGAACGCGAGCAGCAGCAGGGCCAGCAGCAGGTTGGCCTGACTCAAGCGCTTGACTCCTTTGTCCATCCCGGCGACCACCGATGCCACGGCGATGAACGTGATGATCGCGATTATCAGCACCTTGGTGGTCCCGGTGGCCGCTACGCCGAATATATGAGCCAGCCCCGCCGCCGTCTGCTCGGCGCCCAGGCCGAGCGAGGTGGCCAGTCCGAAGAGCGCGGCGAACACCGCCAGGACATCGATCAGGTGGCCGAACCGGCCCCATACTGCCTTGCCCAGGACAGGGTAGAACGCCGACCGCAGCGTCAGCGGCAACCCGAGATTGTAGGCGGCGAAGGCGAGCGCGAGCGCGACGATCGCGTACATTGCCCATGGGTGCAGGCCCCAGTGAAAGATAGCGGCGGCGAATGCCATCCTTTGCGCGGCGGCGGTGTCGGCGGCGTCGATCCCGAGCGGCGGATTCCGGAAATGGGTAATCGGCTCCGCCACCCCGAAGAACATCAGGCCGATGCCGATCCCGGCCGCGAACAGCATGGCGAACCACGACCAGGTGGAGTAGTCGGGTTTGGCATCCGGACCGCCGAGGCGGATGCGGCCGAGTGGAGTCACCACCAGCAGCAGGCAGAACAGGATGAAGATGTTGCCGGCGCCCAAGAACACCCAGTCGAACGTCGAAGTGAGCCAGGCGTACAGCGCGTCGAAAGCGGCGGCCGCGACCTCCCGAAACGCCAGCACGCCGCCTACGAATGCGATGATGGTGAGGCTGGATACGGCGAAGACCGGATTGTGGATGTCGAGCCCCAGGAACTGGATGTTGTCACTGCCAATCCGGTAGTCGGTCTGGGTGTCGTTGGGGGGCATGTGAGGTGTGAGCCTTACCGGGTCTCCCGGAGATCTCTCCGTTGACTCCGGCCGCCGGGGCCGGAGTTTCTGTTGCCAATCATACCCCTGCTCGCAACCGATCCCCAGCCTAGGGACGGGCCATCCCGGCTGAACCCCACAATGTAGGGGCAACCCTTGTGATTGCCCGGTTGTTTCCAGTCGCCCAACCAACGCCGCGTCGGGGACCCACAAGGGATGTTCCTACGGTCTATTGAGCGATTGTAGGCGTGCTCCCGGACTGATAGAGTACCTCTCTTGCTTCACTCGGCAATGGAGAACATCGCGGGTGCTGATTACCATCGCCAGCTTCGACCACCCCATTGAGGCCAATCTGGCCAAGACCCGGTTGGAAGCAGAGGGAATCGAGTGCGTACTGACCAATGAGCATATCGCCGGCATGAATTGGGTCTGGGCCCCGACCATTGGCGGCGTGGGCCTCCAAGTGCTGGAATCGGATGCCCGCAGAGCCATGAAGATTCTTGAAGGCGAGCCCGACGACGAAGATGGGGTGGATGAGGATTAACCGGCATTTTTTGACCCCGCCGCCGCACTTCGGAGAAAAGGACAGGTACTGACCGAGGCACTCCCGGCTGAGACATCAAGATCAGGTCTGAAGAGAATGGAGGAGACCGTCGGGCTCCGCAGGGCTCGACGCAACTCAAAGGAGGACGGGACAAACATGGAAATCGCATTGATGGCGGCAAGCATGCTGGAGAGATCCTGGGAGGAGATGCTGGACTCCTGCAAGAAGCACGGCATCCGATTGGTCGAGGCCTGCGCCGGCGGGCACATTCCCAAGGTCCACTACGACCCGGTCAAGCTGGCATCCTCGCCAGCCGAGTTCGAAGCCTTCAAGCGCAGCCTGGAAGAGAGGGAGATGCAGATCTGTTCCTTCGGCTGCCACGGCAACCCCATCCATCCCAACCCGGCCATCGCCGAGGGCGCCCATGCCGACCTGGTGGCCACCTGCAAGTTGGCCAGCCGGTTGGACGTTCACCACATCAGCCTGCTGGCCGGCACTCCCGCCGGCGGTCCCGACGACCAGACACCCAACTGGATCATCAACTCCGCCTTCGTCATGTGGAAGGATGCCTACCGCTGGCAGTGGGAGGAAAGAATCATCCCCTACTGGAAGAAGGCCGCCGCCATCGCCGACGACTACGGGGTCAAGCTGTGCATCGAGCCCCATACCGGCGATTGCGTCTACAACACCCAGACCTTCCTGCGCCTCCGCCGGGAAGTCGGGCCCACCATCGGCATGAACCTGGACCCCTCCCACCTGTGGTGGCAGGGTATCGATCCCATCGTTTTCGTCGAGACCATCGGCGAGGCCATCTACACCTGCCACGTCAAGGACGTGGCCCTGGACCCGCGGTTGACCGCCCGCGACGGCCTGGCGTCCAGCGCCTACTACGACGAGTGGGACCTGAGGTCCTGGAGCTACCGCACCCTGGGCTACGGCCACGACGAGTTCTTCTGGCGCAACTTCATCGTCAGCCTGCGCCGGGCCGGCTACGACGGCCCCCTCAGCATCGAGTGCGAGGAACCCTACCTCACCGTGGACGACTCGCTGGCCAAGGCCGTGGAGCTGCTGAAATACGTCCTGCCCAATGAACCGGCGCCAACGGGCAACTGGATGGACGCCTACCAGTTGGACGACTACGAGAAGAACCTGGGGGGATAGGGGAGGGAAGGGGCTGCCGAGGGTCGCGGATATCTTGCCTCAGAAAACGAGCCGTATGGAAATGGGACAGTGGTCGGAAAGACGCTTGCGCCAACGGAAATAATTCCTCTCGCTATAGGTCAATTCTTCGAATGAACGGGGCTTCACAGCTTTCCCCGTGATCGGTCCGACAATAATGTGATCGATGAATTCAGGGAACCTGGCACCCCAACACCTCGGCTTCTCGCCGGCGTTGACCCTGTATATCGGCTTTGGATTGCCATCGGCAATAAAATGCCAGAGATCGTCGCTCCGCCGGTCCATGCGCCGATTGAAGTCGCCCAGCAGAACAAAGGCCCGGCCCCGTTTCAAACGTCGGTCGATCCATGACTCGAGCGGCCTCACCTGGGACTTGAGTTCGCGGCAACTCCTGGTTGCGGGGCGGTCCAGGTCCCGGTCGAAGCAGCCGGACTTCAGGTGCACCGACATCAGGTCGATTTTCCTGCCGCCCACCTCCAACTCGATCACGGTGCCGTAGCGCAATCCCCATTTCGTGCTCAGCTCTCGATAGTCGGGCAGGCGCCGGTATCGGATACCCCTGCGGATCGCGAAGCCGGTCCGTTGCCTGGTGTCGTCACGGTGCGATAGTTCAATTCGGTACTGCTGCAGAGGAAACACCTTGCGGACAAATCCCGCATCGACTTCCTGCAAAGCGATGACGTCCGCGTCCAGGTCATTTGCGTATCCGGCCAACCGGGTGTAATCGCCGGCCTTGCGTCTGTGATGATCCGGGTCCTCCGAGGTGAGCCAGTAGATGTTCCAGGATGCGATCTTGACCTCTGCCGCGCTGGCGCTGACCAAAAACGCATTGACCATGAACACCAGCAGGGCCAATGACGTCGGGAATCTCACGGGTAGCTTGTTGGGCATGGCGCCTGAAGAATTGCCGTTCAAGATCTGATCTCTCAGCGGTCGAAATTTGGCCACTGTGACATCTTGGCGCAAACCTGCCTATAATGAGTGCTCCTTTCAGCTTTCGTCAAAAAAATGGAGTCGGCCATGCCCTATTCCAACTCTTCCGGAAGAAATTCTGAATCCGAGTCCGGCATTCTCACCCGCCGCGGCTTTTTTGCAGGTCTTGGCGGCGCCCTTCTCTTGAACGGCTGGAGGCCGGTCTGGGCGGCCAAAAAGGAAGCCGAATCCCGGCATGGATCCATCCGGGTCACCGACATCGAGGTCCACAACATCACCGAGGAGTTCGTGGACTGGATCGCCTATGAGCTCAACCACTTCTACGGTCCCTGGAAACGGACCATCTACGTGGTGCATACCGACGCCGGCCTGACCGGACTGGGCGAGAGCGGAAGTCCGGAGCCCGAGGAGACCATCGAAAAATACATCGGCACCAGCCCCTTCGACTGGGTGGGGGACGAAAACTCGCTGGGATTGGGGACGGCCATGTACGACCTGATGGGCAAGGCGGCCGGAGTCCCCGTCTACAAGCTCTTCGGGCAGCGCTACCGCCGCTGGGTGCCGGTGGCCTCATGGACGGTCTCGACCCATCCCAAGCGCATGGCCCAGGCCGTCAAGAACTTCTCGTCCATGGGCTACACCTGGATGAAGTACCACCTCTCGCCCTTCGAAAACGTGATGGACCAGATGGACGCCATGCAGGAGGTAGCTCCCGAGGGGTTCCGCATCCACCACGACATCACCATGCACGGCACCAACGACCACATGTTCGAGCTGCTGGAAAACATCTCGAAGTATCGCATCGCCGGCTGTTTCGAGGATCCTCTGCAGGAACGGGACATCGAGGGCTACGCCGAGCTGCGCAAGCGCTGCCGGCTGCCGATCGTCTACCACCACACTCCATTGGGCGCCACCTTCGAGGTGCTGAGGCGGGCGGCCGACGCCTACATGCTGGGACACCAGAAGATCGGAACCGCCCGGCGGCGGGCCGGCCTGTTCGCGGCCGCCAACATCCCCTTCATGCTGCAGAACGTCGGCGGAAACATCACCCGGGCCATGACAGCCCACATGCATTCGGCCTTCAAGACGGCCAGCTTCCACTTCGTCAACACCTCCGAGAGCAAGAAGTCGGATGTGGTCAAGGAGCGGCTCGATCCGGTCAATGGATTTGTCAAAGTTCCGGAACGGCCCGGGCTGGGGGTGACCCTGGACCGGGCGGAACTGGAACGGCTGGAAAAGCTGAAACTGCCCGAGCAACCCAAGTGGATCATCAAGACCCGCTTTACCAACGGCACCCGCATGTACAACATCGCCGACCCCGAGCGGTCCCTCTTCATGGTGCGCCCCGACCGCTGGCGCCTCATCCCCATGAGCTACGACTCCCCCCTCACCACCGAATACTGGGACGACGACGGCTCGGAAGAGTACCGCAAGATGTTCGCCCGGATTGAAAAGGAAGGCGTGGTTCTGATCAAGCCGTGAGGGTGGGTCAGTATCTGCCGCCAGCAAGGGGTGTCTACTTTCCAATGGGGTAGTTCCTTTGCAGGGCCGCGATCCGGGCAGGCTGGGGGCTCCCGGTTGGAATAGGCTCCGGTACTTCAGGGTCGGTGTTTCTCCCTCCGTAACGAGGATCCTGCCATCCCTATCAGGATCTGAACAGCAGTAGTGATCGTCGTAGCGGCCCGCGGCCCCGCCTTGCGACGTTTCCGAGGGCGGCACAATGGTCCTGCCTGAGTGCGTCTGCCACCGGGAAATCAACGATATCTTATTCATATTCAACAATGTACAAGTATTGTCCTAGTGTCGGAATAAGTTCAAGGTACTATAATATGTATTTGAAATCATATGTAGTGTATAACATACTTTGAATGTGGCCTGGATAGTTGCGATTGGTGATGAATTTGAGCCGGAATTCGACGATCTGCACGATGACGTCCGGACGGAGATTCTGGCGATGTCGCGGCTTCTGCAGCGGTTCGGGCCGCAATTGGGGCGGCCTCGGGTGGACACGCTGAACGGTTCCCGGCACGCGAACATGAAGGAGATTCGGTTCAGTGCGGCGGACGGCGAATGGAGAGTTGCCTTCGCCTTCGACACCAAGCGGGAGGCGATCCTGCTGGTCGCAGGGGACAAGTCAGGGAAGAGTAAAAACCGGTTCTACCGCAGGTTGGTCCGCAAGGCCGATGAGCGTTTCAAGGCCCATCTGGACCGTTTGAAGAAGAAGGAAAGGAAATCATGGCTGTGAACGTAGACGACAAAATCAGGAACCTGAGCACCACTCAGCGCAAGAAGGTGGAGGTGCGCGCTGCGGAGTTGATTGCAGAGGAAATGACTCTACGCGAGCTTCGCAAGGCCCGCAAGCTCACGCAGGTACGCTTGGCGAGTCGGCTTGGAATCACGCAGGATGGCGTCTCGCGGCTCGAGAAGCGGAGTGATCTGCTGTTGTCCACGCTACGGGAGACCGTAGAAGCGATGGGAGGGAACCTTTCCCTGGTTGCCCAATTCCCGGACCGTGCGCCAGTCGTTTTATCGGGCATCCTCGAGGAAGATTCACATACCTGAAGCCCGCCGCCACTTCATTGTCAATATGAACGTCCTCAACTTTGTTGACCATCCGCTCGTAGGCACCCCGTACGGTATCGCGCTGGATTTGTGCATCGTTCTGGCCATTGCGTGCTGGGTGCTTTCAATCCTGACAAGGGAGTATTCCTGGGTGGACCGGCTGTGGTCGGTTGTTCCGGCGGTTTACTGCCTGATCGTTGCTGTGGATCTGGAGTTTCAATCGGCTCGGGTCAACGTGATGACCATGCTGGCCACAGTCTGGGGGATACGATTGACGTTTAATTATGCCCTCAAGGGAGGGTACTGGATCGGCGGCGAAGACTATCGGTGGATCTATCTCAGAAAACAGATGAGCGGCCTGCAATTTCAACTGATGAACGTGATGGTCGTCTCAATCGGTCAGATGGCTGTTGTGTGGTTGTTCACCTCGCCCATTCATCAGGCCTGGGTGTATGCGGAGCGCCCCATGGGCTGGCTGGATTTCGTTGCCCTCCAGGTGTTCCTGGTATTGCTGACTTTTGAGAGTATCGCCGATGCTCAGATGTGGCAGTTTCAGCAGAACAAGAAACGTCTGATTCAAGAGGGGGTCGAAGTGAAGCGCCCGTTCATGGACAGCGGGTTGTTTCGATTCAGTCGCCATCCCAGCTATTTCTGCGAAATGGGGATGTGGGTGACCTTTTACGTTTTTGCGGTTTCTGCATCAGGCCAGTTCTGGCACTGGACGGGACTGGGCTGCGTTCTGTTGATACTGGTTTTTCAAGGCTCCACACGACTCGCAGAGCAAATTTCCAGCGAGAAATACCCCACCTACAGCAAGTATCAAGCCTCGGTGCCAAAGCTCATTCCGTTTACGCGCCTGGGCTGTATCCCTGAAAAGTAACCTTGTTCTTTCGATTCTTCCCATAGTTGCAATCACCCTCATGACTGAATGGCTTGGCATTGGCCACCTTTTTGAGTTTTCCCGGACGGAAGCGATTGCGGGGTTTTTCACGCCGCTGGTGATCTTTGCCGTGTTCTTGCTGGCGCAGCTCATTTTGCCGGGAAAGCGGGTCCCCGGCTATGTCATCAATCCTGAGACCGGCAAACCGCGCAACTATCGGCTGAACGGTATTCTGGTGTTTGCGATCGCGCAGATCGTGTGGGCTCTCGAGCTCACCGGGATGTCACGTGAGTGGTTCTACCGGTCCTCGATCTATGCGGTGGCAGGCGGAACGGTCCTTACCACCATCTTTACGTTTCTGGCGGTGTTCAGCCAGCCCCAGGGCAAGGTGAGGAATCCGATCCTGGCGCTGTGGTTCGGGCGTGTCCAGGAGTTGTCGTTCTTCAATGAACGCTGCGACGTCAAGATGTACTTCTATGTCGTCGGTGGAACGATGTTGTCGCTCAACGCACTGTCCGGGGCTGCGTACCACTACGAACTCTTCGGCCAAGACTCCAACCCGGGCGTCATCCTGTTTGCGGCATTCTTTACATTCTATGTACTGGACTACTTTGTAAGCGGCAACTTGATTTGAGACATTTGGCAACTTGATTTGAGACAAATCGCGTCGCTGGTGCTCAAAGAACCGTCAGGAACGATCCCTTAACCTACCACAAACGCCCCCTAAGCGGCCGGGACCTCGCCCTCCAAGCTGGTGGAATAGCCGCTGCTGCCGTACTCGTGCTCCACCCGTTGAGCGACCCATTCTCCATTGATCCCAGAACGAAAGCCCTCCAGCGTCACCCGGGACTGAGCCCGAAGCCGCGGCTCTCCCCGGGATAGCGTGAGACTCACGGTGGAGCGACCGCGGGCGAGCTGGTCCAGGCGGGCCTGGGCCGCGGCCTTGGCTTGCTCAGCGTCCGCGTATGTATGCCGCAACACGAATACCGGTTCTCCCTTGCCAGCGCGCTCGGTGACCTGCTCGCCCTCCTCCTGGTCTTGCCAGTGGGCCTCTACGGATCGATACTTCCCCCTGTCGGACAGAGTGGCTCGATATTCCTTGACCTGGTCCGGCCGGATAGTCACGTCAGACACCTGCTCCCCGCTGGCCGACAATCCGCGGCCGGCGGGCACGAAGGCCAAGCGCTTCCCTGAGATCTTGAGCGTATAGTCCCAGCGCCGAGCCAGGCGGGTGAGCAGGTGCAAGTCGGACTCGTTGGACTGGTCCAGGTGGGCCAGGTGGATCGTGGGCGGCGGGGGAGGCATCCGCAGATCGAGCCCGTGATCGGCGGCGACCGCGGCCACGACTTCACGGAGGGTAGTGTCGCTCCAGGAGCGGGTCTTCTGGTCCTTTAGCTCATCCCGGAGATCGGCCGAGCGGGCCCGGACGATAAGCGTGGACGGTAGCCCCTCCAACTCTACCTCGTCGACGATAAAGTCGCCCATCGTGGCTAGGCCGGTCTCCAGGAAGCCCAGGCGGATGGACAACGTCACCCCACGCCTGGGGAGAGCGATCCGGCTACCCCGGTCGTCGAGGCGGATCTCCAGAGTGTCGGACTGATAGCCGGCCTCGTCGGTCAGGGTGACGGAGATCAGGCGATCGCGCATGACAGCGGTCACGTCGGCCTGGCCAGCGATGATCTCGTGGATGGGCGTCATATTTGGCCCCTGGGCGCTTCAGTTGCGCCAACCCGGCCGCAACTACCGCGGGCCCCGTAGGGCCGCGACACGGGTTAACTGTGGCGCAAGATGGCGCTATTCTCGGCCCTGCCCAGCTCAATCCCAGAGGCTCACGGTCTCGATTTGCGGGGCAGTCTGGGGCAACTCCGGCAGCCCTATGACGATACCAGCGGGGAGGACGGGTCCGACTTCGGAAAGGCCAGGATTAGCCTCAAGCACGGCCTCCACAGCACCGGCTTGGCGGCCATAGTGCTTCCAACAGACGGCGTCCAGAGAATCGCCGTCACGGGTACGGTAACGCACGCCGACCAGAGGAGCACTCGCTTTTATCGTGAGTGATTGCTGGGTGGCCATTATTGATTGTCCTCCCCATAGTGGACAATCTGCACGCGGAACTCCTTCTTGCGGGGCACGCCATCGGCATGGAACAAGCTCTGGGATTCCTCGACCCGGGTAATGCACCACTTGCCAAGAACCTCTCCGTTGCCGCTGGTCAGCATCAGGGGCTGCCCCTTGCCAGCCTCGGACCGCATGGCGTCCAGTTGGCCCAAGCCGCCCTTGTAGACCGGATAGATCACCCCGGGCAGCTCGATGGATTCCTCACCCGGTCCAAGATACTGGTATGCTGGACGCTTCCCCAGCCGCTCCTGAGCCTGCCAGCGGTACTCCGAGGTTCGGACCAGCTCCTTGTAGGCAGCCGTATCCACCGAGAACCGGTAATCCCCCAGGGCCAGCATGTACTCGGTCGGCATCAGTCTCCCACTGGGTCGTAGAGCTCCCCACGGCGGCCGCGGCCGTTGCGCTGATCGATCTCGCGAATGATCCGGTTGGCCAAGGCACGGGCATCCTCCCCGGGCTGCTGGGCGATGGTGATCCGGTAATAGTTATTGACCACAACGGAGCGATTGGAGCCAGGCGATGGTTCGCTGGATAGTGCAGCAATAGAAGATAAAGCGGGGCCAGGCGCGGCCGGAGCGGCAAGGGCCAGCCCAGCGGTGGCTGCGCTCAGAGAAGCCGCCAGGGGGCGCCGCAGGGGGCCAGGACCTGCCTGCCGCACCCCTTCGCCCAATGCCGAAACTAGACCCCGCCCGCTGCGGGTGAGGCCTGAGAGCGGTCCCTCGCGGGCATCGGAGGAGGGCAGCAGGCGCCCGACGGGTCCCAGGACTGTCTTCAGGGCAGCGTAGACCGTACCCGGGGCAGAGGCGATCCCCTCGGCCAGGGCCGAGAGCAGCCCCGCTCCGGCCGACTTCATCCAGTCCCACAGCTCCGCAAAATAGGCCTTGATCGGCTCCCAGTGCTTGATCACCATGCCGAGCGGATGGAAGTTGAGAAAGGCTGCTTTGATCGATTCCCAAGCGGTATTGAAAGCCGCTTTAACGGGCGGCCAAAGGCCAATAAAGAAGGCTTTAATCGGCTCCCAGTACTTCCAGACCAAGACAGCCGCGGCGGCGACGGCCGCCCCTATCAGCACGAACGGATTGGACAGGGCCGCTAGTGTCAGGGCTTTGAGCCCTCCGACGGCCAGCGGGATGGCACGGGTAGCCATCAGGACCAGCGCACTGCCGAACTTTCGGAGGGCACCCCCAACCGCCAGGGCCTTCATTCTGGCCTGTGTGATACGGGCGGTGATATTCAGCTCAGTTAGCCTGTCCCACAAGGCCGTGGCCCCTGGAAGCGTCGTGGCAAACTGGTGTGCCAGTCCGGCTAGCTTCCAGGTTCCGAGCATGGCACCCACGATCCCGATACCATGCGCGAAAACCGGGTTTGCCTCCATCATCTTACCCATCCAACCGAAGACCTCGCCCAGCGGGGGCGCCACCGCGCCCAGGGCCGGCACCAGCATCCCCGCAAAGTTCTCCGCCAGCAGGCCGATTTGGTGGCCCATGATTTTGAGCTTGCCCCCGGAGGAATCCAGAAAATCCTGATAGGCCTTATCGACGATCCCGCGGGAGGTCCCTTTTAGCCGATCGAGGCCCTTCCGGTAGTCGTCCAGCTTCTCAAGCAGCGGGACCACCCCCACCTTGCCCTCGTCGCCGAACACCCTTTGCAGAACACTGTCCCGCTCGTCGACATCCCGGATGTTGGCCAAGCGCTCCCGCAGCCCGTCCAGAGTGGCCAACAGGTCCAGCTCTCCGGAGGCGTCCCGGACGATCTCGAAGTCGAGCTCCTCAGAGGCCTTGCCCAGTTGACGCAGGATGGCGCGGAAGGCGGTCCCGGCCCGGCTGCCGGTCACCATCGAGCTGTTGAGGATGCCGAGGGCCGTGGCCGTTTGGTCCAGGGAGACTCCGGCGGCAATGGCGCCGGCTGAGGCCTCGGCCATGCCCTCGCCAAGCTGGCCGAAGTTGTCGATCTGGTAGGCGAACTGGGTCTGGGTGAGCACGTCGCCGATGCGGCGGATCTTCTCCTCGACGCCGGCGCCCTCGATGGAGTCCCCCAGGTTATTCAAGGTCCCGGCCAGGACCTTGCCGACCTGCTCGGGGATCCCCTGGGTGACGGTGGCCACCTTGGCCGTCACCTCGGAGCCGATGCGGGCCGCGGACTCAGACAGCCCGGCCGAGCCAAGCTGG
The DNA here is from genome assembly GCA_028875575.1 of Acidobacteriota bacterium. Lineage (NCBI taxonomy): Bacteria > Pseudomonadati > Acidobacteriota > Acidobacteriota bacterium. Next base: position 77,412 of record JAPPDF010000094.1, on the reverse strand, counting down.
TATTGGATGCCCAGGATGTCGACGTCGCTGGCCAGATTGCGCCGCGCGTAGTCCCGGGCGTGTTGGCGGGCCCGTTCCACGGCGGCGGCCGCGTCCCCCTCGTCGGGAATGATGACGGTCTTGAGGCGGACCTCGGCAGCCTCCCGCCCCAGCGATTTCTTCACCACCCGCCCGACGGCGTAACCGGCGCCCAGCAGTCCCACCGCCTTCCCTTGCAGACGGGAGCGGGCCTGGCGAGCCTTCTCCTGCCGGTTCAGGCGGTCCAGGGCGCGCTCGGCATCCTTGGCCGTCCGGGCGAACTCCTTCTGACGTCGGGCGGCGTTGCCGATGGTGACTCCGTACTGCTTGGCCGTCCTGGCGGCCTCCTTGTAGCGCCGCTCGGCCTGGGAGATCTGCCGGGCGAGCGTCTTGCTGGATCCGCCGGCCTCGGCCTGCTTGCGCTTGAGCTGGTCGAGCGCCCTCCGGTACTTCAGGACGTCCCGGCTGGCTGCGGAGCCCAGCTGGGCCTTTTTCATGGCCTGGCCCAGCTTCTCGGCGCGCTGCTCGGCCGACAGAAAGGTCGACTTGAAGGCCGACCCCAGGGAGGCGTCGATAACAATGCTGGTTTTGAGGGTGTTTTCCGGCATGGCTGAGAGGAGGGGGCGAGTCACCTGGCCGTGCTCACCGTGCGCCGTATATCGCCTTGATCAGGCTCCGGGCGTCGGCGGCCAGATCGGCCAGCTCACCCGGATCCAGGTCGTCGATCTCGGAAAAGGGCTGATGGAATACGTGGGCCACCAGAAGCCGGGCCTGGCTCAGGTCTTCTTGGGGGACAAAAAATTCTGATAGGCCTCCTGGATCTTTAGGTAGTCGGCCATGTCCATCTCTTCGATGGCCTCGGGCGTCTGCTCGCACAGGTTGGCGAACAGGCGAATCTCCCGCGCTCCGTCACTGCCGCCGCTCTTGTCGGCAGCGCGCACGTCCCGCACCTTGGGCCGCCGCAGGGTAAGCTCGGTCACTTCCACCCCGTCGACGGTGATGGGGTGCTCCAGCGTGATGGTAGTTGTAGTCATGGGTCCTCCGTTTCAGAATCGGATCAAGGCCTCCATGATGCTGGGAGTGCCTAGATTCCCAGGGCTTGGCGCTGCGCCTGGAGTTGGTCGGTTCCGTTGACCACCCGCTTCATGTTCTCCACGTCGATATCGTGGATGACCTCTCCGCCCTGGGTGTACTTGTAGTAGCGCAGGGCTACCATCCACTTGAGTGGTGCTTTCTCTCCCGGCTTCCAGGTTCCGAAGTCCAGCTCCTTGACCTTGCCCCGCATCCGGATCTCGACCGGGGTGACTGTCCCGTCCTCGTCCACGAGCGCCGCACGCAGCGTCAGCGGCGTCGACGCCGAGGTGTAGACGCCCCAGAGCTTGACGACCTCCTTGTCGATGCCCGATATCGTCAGAGTGGTTTCGAGCTTCTCCATACCCATATCCAGTTCCACCTCGGCATCCATGCCCCCGGCCCTGTACTCCTCGGTCTTGATGGTGAGCTTGGGCGGGTCGAACTCTTCCACCCGGCCGGCATAGCCCCGGCCGTCGACGAACAAGTTGATGTTGCGAAGAATGTCTTTGATCGGCATCAGGCTAGCTCCTTGAGGTACTCACTGGACAGATGACTTCGGAAGGTCACCCGCTCGGCCGGATAGGGCGGGGTGAAGTCAAAATCGAAATAGACCTTGCCGCTGGCCAGCACCGCAGGGGAATTCAGGTCGGCGTCCACCCAGCAGCGGCCGCCCAGGATCGCTCCCAGCCCGACCAGCTCGCGCAGGTAGGCATTGACCCCGTCCACCACATCCTCCAGGTAAGTCTTGGTGATGTTGCGATCGACGGCCCACAGGTGCGAGCGCAGCAGGCTCTGGCCGATCTGGTCGGCGGTGCGCACCACCGAAAGAAACGCCCACTTGGGATCGGCCGAGCAGGTGCGGTTTCCCCAGAGGCGGTAACCGTTCTGGCGAATCACGGTGGCGACCTCCCGCTCATTGAGCAGGTTGGCCCGGGCATTGGGATCGCCCAGGGCAAAGTCCACCGGGCGGGCGGTCCCTAGGATGCCGAGGACCTCGCGGTTCGAGGGGCTCCACCAGAAGCCGCGCTCGTTGTCGGAGCGGGCGATGACGCCGGCGACGCGGGCCGAGCTCCACCCCGTCCCGCCGGCCACCTTGACCTTGGGATCCACTAGATAGACCCGCCGGGATCCGAAGTGGCCGCGGTAGGCGATGGCCTCGGCGTCGGTGGTCGAGGGGCCGTCGATCACGGCCACGGCCTTCAGGCGCTCGGCGACCCCCTCGAGCTCTGCGGCCACCGGCGACTTGTCGGTCCCGGTGCGCGGTCCGGAGTATCCAGGCGCAATCAGGATCTTGGGAGCAAATCCCAGGGCCGATTCGGCGCCCAGCAGGGCGTGGGCTCCGGTGAAGCTGCCGTCTCCGGCAGCCTCGCCGGCCACGTCCTCGTATGTCACACTGTCCGGGGAGGCGTAGCGGTAGCTGACTTTGACCGTAGCGCCGGCGTTAATGGGCCCGCCATCGATCCGGGTGATCAGGCCGCTGGCCGTGTCCACCGTGTAAGCGTCAGAGCCGTAGATGGGGTTGCCGGTGGCACCGGCGACCACCACGTCGACCAGCTCCTTGTGGGGGAGCTGGATGTGGTCGTTGCCGTCGAAGGTCTGATCGGCCGCCGCCACCGCCACGAAGTGCGGCTTCGGGTTGGGGTAGCTGAAGCTCACCCGCACGGCGGCATTGGCCGCAATGGATCCGGTGCCCAGGCGGGTAATGGTTCCGGCTGCGGCACCCAGGGTATAGTCGGTGCCCGCCACGTAGATCGTGTTTTCGGTGGCGTGCTTCACCACCACCGCAGATACGTCGGTCTGGCCCAAATCGATCTCGCCGGGATCGCCGGCAAAGGCCTCTTCCTGATCGGCGACACTGGACAGGTGACGGGCGGGGTCGAGTACGTTGACCACCACCACCGAGGCGCCGATCTGGTCGAAGATCGCATCCAACGCGGCGGGGATCGAGCCGGTTTCTCCGAAGATCCGCGCCCCCTCCGAGCGCGACCCGGCCACCAGCGTGGGGGCGTTCACCGGTCCCCGTCCGGCGGTGCCGACCAACCCGATCACGCTGCTCTTCACCGTTCGGACCGGCCGGACTCCTTCCTGGACCTCCAGGACTTCGACTCCATGCAAAAAGTCACCCATCGTTCATCCTCCTTGGTTGTCCCGCTTCGTGTTGCCCTACTCCTTGGGGGGATCGGACCAGGCGTCGGTGTTGCGGTCGTAGACCTTGCCCAGAAAGGGGCCGTCTGTGCGGCCGGTCACGTCCACGTGGTTGGCGGCCAGCACCGGCTCCTCCCGGCCCCGGTAGTCGAACTCGTGAAAACAGATGTTGTCGGCGTTAATTTCGACTATTTTTCTGTGCTCAGACATATTCGACTACCTCGTAATAAACGGTATTGTTGGTACTTCGTCTGTTGATGCCGAGCACCTGCGTAGCGGATGACAACTCCACATCCGCATCTACACCGAGCCGGTTGACCCATGTCTTAGAAGGGTCGACCGTGCTGATGGTCACGGTTTGAGACCTCCCACCACTAACTGCGAACTTTCCCCGCTGGATCGACTTGATCACCGACGGCTGACTCGGATTGGTGCTGGTAATTGATCCCATTAGCCCCTTCTCCTTCTATTGCGTGATCTCATACCCCGAGCCGTGAATCGTCAGCGCGCTCCCCGCGCTGGCCAGCACGCGAATCTTGTCGCCGGCATGCAGCACCTGGCGCAGACTGAAGGTTACGGTCGCGCCGGGCTCGACCGGCATCGCCGGAGCGAAGTAATTACTCCCTGCCGCCGAACCTCCCGACGGCACCAGCCAGCCGCTGAAATTGACGGCGGCATTCCCCCGGTTGAGCACGGCGATCTCAGGGTTGATCAGCGTGTGCAGGGCCGGCACGGTATAGCGGTCGGCGCCACCCACGCCCACACCCACCGAGGTCCACAACCGGCGCGGAACGGCACCGGCGGCGGCGATCTCCACCCCGCTGGCGTGCAGCGTCAGAGCGCCGGCGGCCGAAGCGGCCGCCCAGAGTCCGAATCCCGCATCCAGGACTTGCCGGGAGGAGATGACGGTGACGCCTTTTGCCGGGATCTGCATCTTGTCGGACCGGCGGTCGAACAGTTTGGTGGTGTCGGAGGCGGCCGCTCCGATCCACAGGTCCAGGCCCACCGCCGCCCCGGAGGCGTTGCAGACCAGCAGCTCGAACCCGTCGATCCGCTTGCCGGCCGGGACGGAATAGTTGCCCAGCCGCGCAGCGGCGTTGGGAACAGTGATGGGGTTGAAGAGCCGTTTGATCAAGCTAGTCCCTCCAGAAATAGTGCAGGGCGTCCAGCGTGTTCAGCCGCGTCGTCAGTCCGCTCGTGCCTGTCGCAAGGGCCGCGGTCAAGCGTTCATTCAGCCGCTCTGCAGTGACCGCGACACCGGCCTCGCCACGGGTCACCTGCAAGGCGGTAGCCAGCCTGACTATTCCCGCCCGGCCTTCGCCGGCTTCGGGTAGATCGCCAAACTCCACGCCGTCGCCGCCGGCATTGCCGCGCAAGTACTGCCGGGCGACGATCGCGGGGAAATCAGCCAGCCCGGCCAGGCTTCCTCCACCGACCGCGATCGAAGGGCTTAGCGTCACCGTCAGCTCGGCGGCTGACTGCACCAGCTCCAGGATCACCGAAATCACGAGCAGCGTCTTGGTCTTGGCCGCAATCGCCAAGGCGGCCTGGGGGCGCACATCGTAGGCCAGCAGGAATTCGGCGCCGACAGCGCCCACTCGGGCGAACACTCCTAGCTCGGTCACCGAGTAGGCATGGGCGCTCTGGAAATCGCCGCGCAGCACCAGGCGCCCAGCTTGGGTAGCGGCGCCGCTGGCGGCCACGCTGTCGCGCTCGGATCTCAACGCCGTGCGGGAGTCGTTGGCCGCGCCTTCGGCACCGGTGCCGTCTCCCAGCGCCAACCGGGTTACCTGCAGCGCCCGGGTGCCCCGGTTGGTGCCGTCGATCAGGTTCTGACGCCCCAGGGTGGTGATTCTCAGAGCCACTGCTTCTCCTATCTACGCCGACCAGCGCACCCACAGCGGAGCGGGGGCCAGCAGCGCCGCCTGGCCGACGGCGATTCCTGGACGGAGCGATAGCGCCAGGGGCGCCTCGATCCGAAGGCGCAACGGCTCGGGAAAAACGAAACCGGCAATCCCGGCAGCCGCCTGGATGGCGCCGGCGGTCGAGGCTGCGATCCGCAGCGTGTAGTGAACCGAGGCCCGCTTGACCCTCTCGACGGTCGGTACGATCTGCGACACGCCGTGCAGCGCGAGCTCGGCCGAGTTGCGCAGCGTGAGCCGGATGCGGTGGTGATCCGCCCCACTCAGTTCCTCCAGGTCGTAGATCGCGCCCAGGGCGTCCAGGGCCCGCCGCAGCGAGCCGGTGGTCCCTTTGACCCGGTGAACCGCGATTGCCTCCGACACCACCCGGCGCTTGGTCTGCTCGTCCCAGGCCGGGTCCCAGGCATCGACGCTCAGCGCCCAGGCCAGCCAGGGCAACAGCGGCAGCGGACAGGTCTGCGGGTCCCAGAGCGATCGCAGCGGGACTTCGATCCGATCAAGCCGTTGACCGATGGCCTCCGACCAGGCCTGCTCCAGCGGGGTCGCGTTGGGCGGCAGAAGATCAGCCAATCGTCACCTCGATGCCGTTTGCCGGATGGCCGTCCGGACCCGGGCTGGCCGTATAGGCCGCGTTGGCTTCGGTAGTGGGCCAGGGAGCCTGCCTGGCAGTGCAGACCACATCTGCCGCAGGGTGGGTCAGCTGCACGCGGTCCACCCCGGGAACGTGCGCGCCGGCGAGAATGCCTGAGCGCGCTACTGTCCCGCCGAGACGGTGCTGCGCCAGGGCGTAGGTGCGGACGGCCTTTTCGGCCGCTGTCCTCACCGCTTCGGAGTCGGGCCCGTCCGGGATTGAAAGGACGGCGGCAATCTGGTAGGGCACCATCTCCGGACCCTCGACCGTCACGGTATCGGTCAGCGGCCGGATCCGGCTGTTGCTGAAATAGCCCCGCACCACCTGGAGCAGGTCCCCTCGCAGGATTCCGTCCCCTTCGTTCGAGAGCAGGGTCAGCGTGACTTCGCCAGGTGCCGGCGAGCGGACCGAGACGCTCCTCACACGGGGGTCGGCGGTGAGGGCGTGAAACTGGTAGGCTCCGGCCGAGCCGGCGCTGGTAAACCCCTCGATGGCCTGCTGAGTCCGCTCGCGCAACCGGGCATCGCTTTCGAGCACCGCTTCGACGGGCGGACGGGCGTCCGGATCGGCTGGGATCACGATGGCTCGCTCTACCGCAAACAGCGCGGCCAACTGGTCCAGATCGGCGCCGGCGGCCGTGGCCAGCATCACGCTTCGGGCGGCGTCGTTGATCCGCTGGCGCAGCAGCAGTTCGCGGTAGCTGGTGGCCTCCAGGAGCTTGATCACCGGCTCGGATTCCAGTTCCTCCGCATCCAGTTCGGGCCAGTAGGTGCGGAGGTTGGCGATCTGCTCGGCCCGGATCTGCTCGAAGCTTAGCGACTCCACTACATTCGGGGCGGGTAATTGCGACAGATCGAGAGTCACTGGATCAGCACCCCCTCCAATCGGACCGTTTCACCCGACACCAGATACTCTCCTTCCAGGTCCAGGCTGACTTTGCCGGGGCCGGCCTCGCGGGCCCGCACCCGCACCAAGCGGAAGCGCGGCTCCCAGCGGTCCAGGGCCTCGGCGGTGGCGGCGTAGATATCGGTCAGCAGCCCTCCCGAAAGTGGCGCGTCCACCAAGCGCCAAAGGTTCGACCCGTACTCCCGCCGCATCACGCGCGAGCCGATCGGGGTGGTCAGGATGTCTCGGATGGACTGGCGGAGGTGATCGATGCCCTCTAGTCGGCGGCCGGTTTTGGCGTTCATTCCACTCATCGATCTCTCAGTCCATCTGCGGCGTCACGCCAGTCGGCGGGTGCCTGTGCTGGTTGTAGGTATCCCGCATCTCCTGCATGGTGCCGTTCTTGTCCTCGACGTTCTTCTCGGATTCGATGTCCTCGGTCGCGTCGATCCGGCCGGTCACGGCCACGTTGCCGGCGACGGTCACGTTTCCGGTGATGGAGACCCCGCCGTCGGCGACCATCACGGCCGTGCCTCCCGCGGGAAGGACTGCCTTCAGCTTGTGCGCTCCGGCGTCGTATTCGATCCGAGCCCCGTCCCGGTAGAGCCTGGTGTGCTTGCCGGGATCGCTTTCCGGAGCGGGGTGCGCCTTCCGGTAGAGCGCCGGCAGGACCACCCCGGCTGCCAGCTCGCCCGAGGGCGACAGGATCAGGACCTGCTCACCGATGCTTGGCGCCCACCAGTTCCTGTCATCACCGGCCCTGGTCGTCATCCAGGGCAGCCAGCCGGTCAATACCGGCAAGCCGTCATCGGTCTCAGCGTATTGGACTCGGGTCCTGGCCTTGTCGGCTTCGACCTCGGCAATGGTCCCGATCCGGATGAGATTCTCGAGGCGGCGGGCCAGCTCACTGAGGTGGAAGTCCTGGTAGCGCTTCAGCTCACCCTCTCATAGTCCGCTTCGTGGCCGGTCCCGATCTCGGGCGCCTGGCCCAGGTAGACGTGGCTGGGGATGGGGCAGTCTTCCTCCTCGGTCAGCGGCCGCAGGCTCAGTGTCTGCCTCCAGGACACGGCCCACAGCGCCACGCCCTTCTTGTCGATGGTCCCGCTATAGAGGTTCTGGCTGCGGAGCTGCTCGGGCTGTCCCACGCCCCTGAGACCCCAGCGGTTGGACTGGCGCTGGACTCCGGTCTTCTCCTCTGTCCGGATGGCTCCCAGAAGGATCAGAAACTCCAGGGCGTCGACTAGGTTGCGGGCGGCCTCGCCCCGGGAGAGTCCCGGTGCGTCCCTGGTGAGCACGAAGGCGGTCCACTGACGAGTAGAATTGATCCCCTCGTCGCCCCGCTCCTCAACTGATGTGGTCCCGCCGCAGGACACCAGGACGGCTGGTGTCTTCAGCGCGCGGCGCTTGAGCTCGGCCAGATCGAAGCGGCCGTCGTGGCCCTCGCAGGTCTTCAGCTCGGGGAGCCAGGCCTGGATCTCGGCCGCCACGGCCTCCAGGAACTCATTGGTGCGGGTCCTATACATGCTAGGCGGCCTCCAGCTGTTTCTGCTCCCAGTCGCTGATGATCTCAAGCACCTCGATCTCCTCATCCGGGCTGATGCCCAGGTAGGGACGGGCCGGGATGGGGATGCCGACATCCTCGCCACCGGCTTGGTGGATGGCGGCATAGATCACGTTCGAGCCCACCTCTACCTGCTCCGGACCCGCCTGGTAGGTGATCGACCCCGCCAGACGCTCCGAGTCCATCAGCATGGCGCCGCCCTCGCGCTTGGCTGCGTAGGCCTCCGACCAGGGCGCCCAGGGCGTGCCCTCGGGACTGTCGGCCCGCTCGAAGCGAAGAAGGGTGGATGAAACCAGGTGCTCCCCGATCTCCTCCATCAGGTCCTGAAGGTTGTTGAACTTGGCAGCGGTTTCCCTCAGTCGGCTGGAGAGCCAATCCGTCTCCTTCGTATCGAGCTTGAGCAGGACGCCTGCCATTGTCAGGTCCTCAAACCGGCCATGCTTCCCCGCTTGAACCGGGGAGGCGATCCAGTGAACTTGACCCCGCCGACCGTCTTGGGCTCCGGCTCGGGCAGTCCCAGGGTGACGGTGCCCTTGGAGATCTTCTCCAGCAGCTTCACCGCGTCCGTGTAGCGCAGCCGCAGCTCGTCGGTAGCCTTGTCGGCCTCGCTGGCGATTTGGTAGAGCGCGATGTCGATCGCATAGCGCTTGAGCAACTTGGGGGCGGTGGGGAGCGGCAGGGTGTAGCGGGCTCCCAGGTAGCCGTCGATCTCCTGGGTCGCATCGTCGAGGGCCTCCCCTAGCTGGGCGGAGGAAGCCAGATCCGCGGGCTCGGTGAGGTCCAGCAGGACTAGCAGCAGGTCCTGGTCCTTGCGGTCGATGCAGTCCTGGACGGTTGCGTAGGCCATAAAGATCAGCGGCCAGGATCCCCGGCGAACCGAAGATCCTGGCCGCGTGCGCAGGAGTAGAAGCGATTATCCGGTGCCCTTGGAGCCGTGGGCCATCTGCCAGAAGCCGTATCCGCCCGCTCCCCGGCACTCCACCGAGTAACGGTACTTCCGCTGCATAAACACGCTGTCGGGCGCCGACCCGCCGCTCATGTCGGTCTGCTCCAGGAAGACGGGCTTCTTGCGCTCCTGGTAGATCAGGGCGCCCATGGGCTTGGAGGTGTCGAGCAGGTGCCACTCGGTGGCGGTTGCGAGCCTTGGGTCGGACACGACCACGCACTCGCCCCTGTAAGGGTTGGGCTCCCGGTTCTTGAAGAACTCGGCACTCATCAGGACGCGGGCCGAATCCCTGAGTGCCGGAGGAACGACCAGCACGTTCGGCATGATGTTGAGCGGCCGGCCCTCGTCGTCCTTGAAATTCTGCATCCGCACCACGGCCGCGCCGTAGCTCTCCTTGGCCTTGGCGTAGGTCGAGACGTCCAGGGCCTTGGTGAACTGGTTGGAGGCCGCGCCGCCGCCGACGGGGTGGTCGTCGGCGTAGAACTTCTTGCCGTCGAAGCACTCGCCATTCCAGCCGCCCGACAGGACCGCGAACATCAGCTCGTCCGGCAACTGGCGGGCCGAGTAGCCAGCCATTTCGGCCATGGGCCTGTAGATGCCGAGCTGGTCGTCCTCGATATGGTTGCGGTCGACTTCGATGGTGGCCTCGAAGTCCTTGTTGCGCAGCTCGTAACGCTTGCCCGACAGGCTCTTGATGACCTTTTCCCCGACCCACTCCCGCATCTTCGGGAAGTACTCGATCCAGGAGTAGTCGTTCAGCTCCCCCGTGGAGGGGATCAGCATGGCGAACTTGGGCCACTGGACCTCGGCGGCGTCGAAGGACTTCTGGAAGCTGGTCTTCAGGTTCCTGAAGATGATTTGCAGATTCGAGCGGTTAACAAGCATCGCTCCTCCTTGTAATGGTTGACGTTGCCGGCGAAAAACCGCCCGGCCTAGAGGACCCAGACGCCGTCGCTGTCGACTTCCAGGACCTCGCCCACTGAAGTGGCACCGGCGGCGGTCTTGGTGACCGTCTGGTCATCGACGGCGTAAGCCTTGGCTCCGACGTCGGCTTGCTTGATCGCACCGGCCGCGGCAGCGTTGGCCCACTTGAAGGCCACTCCCCGCCGCACAAGGACCATCTTGTCGCCGGCGCTGCCACCCGTGTTGTCGACGAACTCCTCGGCCCGGCCGGCCAAGGCCTTGTCAGCCTCCTTGACCATGGCCTTGGCGTATCCGCCGTCGAGGGAAACCATACTCCCGGCGAAGATCTTGGCGCCGGCGGCGACCTTGTAGGTCACCAGGCTGCCGTCCCGATAGGGCGTATTCCTGTCAGCTTTCAATGCGGCCATCTTGGACTCCTTTGATGTTGACCAAAACTGTCCGAAAACTCCTTGCGCACTCCGAGCAACCCGTCTCAGCACCGCCCGATCCAATACCGGCGCTCCAACGCCTCAATTGGCTGGGGCGTGCTTGTTGAGCTCCTCGGCCGAATTGCCGAACATGGCGCTGATCTGCTTCTCCTCGGCGTTCAGGGCCGGACCGCTCGAGGGCGGATCGCCCTGGATGCCCGATGGGTCGGCCAGGACGGGGGCCGCTTCCACGAATTTCTTGAACCGCTCCAGGCCACCCTCCTGGCGGCACTGCGCCGTGTGATAGTCCTTGGTGGCCGGGGTGATCTTGCCGGCTTCCAGGGCCTTGGAGATCTCGGCCTCGATTTCCCTATCGCGGGCTTGGGTCTGGTGCTCGGTGAGCTTCTGCTCGGCTTCCGTCGCCCGGTTGAGGGCCTTGTCGTAGTCGGCCCGGGGGACGAACCGCTCCAAGCTGGGATTTTCGGCCTGATTGCGGGCGGTTTCCAGGTCGGCCTTCTGCCGGTTGAGCGCCTCCAGTACCTGGTCCTCGGTGGAGGTCTCGGCCAGTCCCAGCGCCTTGGCGATCTTCTTTAAGAATTCCATGGATGCCTCCTGGCGGTTTAGCGCCTGCATGTCGAAGTTGGGGCTATTGGTGAGCCCGGCCGAGGTCAGCCGGTGAATCTCTCCGGACTCATAGTCAAAACGAAAGACAGGCGACAGATAGCGGTACTCTTTGGACTCGACTGCATGGCGCCCGCGTTCAGTCCACTCCACCCGGCCCCAGATGGCTTCCTCCCGAACCTCCAAGGCAACGATCCAGCCGGCAGCCGGCGCGGGCTCGCCCTTGGGCGCCTTGAGCTCGGTTGAGTGCTCCTCGTCCAGCGGCAGCCGGTCCCTGTCGGCCAGGCTGAGCGCGACCACCGCCTCGGGAGAGTGCATGGTCCAGGAGCGGCCGTCCCGTCCCTCAACCTTGGGCCCGGCCGGGAGCAGTTGCACCCATTCAGGGGCTCCTTCAGCCGCCAGCGCGGCCAGGTCGATGCACAGGGCGGACCGTCGCTTCATGGGGGCATGATGCGGGGCGTGGAAGGGTGAAACAAGATGAAGATTTCAGGGGTGAAGCTGCGGACAGAGTACCCGAAAAGGGTGGTTTCCGGCGGTGGGACGAACTGGTACAGGGTGGTAGTGTCTCTTCATTCTAGACGGATAATGCGAGTGGACATGGGAATATGGTAGGCTCCACGCATGATACTGTGAACCACAGCGGCAGCTCGCCATCAGGAGAGATCTGATTCATGTTGCCCTTCGGTCCACCGAGGAGGACGATTCTGGAGGATCTGGGCGGTTCAGCTCGCAATATCTTCTGTCGTTCGTCCGATCTCAACAACGAAGCCTCCGTAGAACATTTCTTTGTTTCACGCCTGTTGAAGTACCTCGGCTACGCCGACAATCAAATCAAAACCAAGCACAGCCTCAGTGCCCTTAAGGTGGGTCTAGGGCACAAGCTCGTGAAGTACAAGCCGGACTATGCCCTATTGTTCCAGGGAGTTCCACGTTGCATCGTTGACGCAAAGGGAACAGACGAAGACCTGAATGACTGGATAGAACAATGTAGCGGCTATTGCCTCGCGCTTAACAGAAAGTACGCCGACGAGAACCCAGTGCGGTTTTTCGTCTTGTCGAATGGCTTGAAAACGGTCCTCTATGAATGGGACAAGGACGAACCGCTCATCACGCTGGACTTTACCGACTTCGCTTGGGGAAATCCGCGATGGGAGCACCTGAAGCGCACCATCGGACCCCAATTTGTTTCAACTTCGGTAGCTGCGCCACTGGCGACCGAGGCGTTGAAGTTTAAGTTTTCACGCGTTACTACCTCCCGCGCAGTGCAGCTCTTTGTCCAGTGTCACAAGGTCATCTGGAAGTCGGAGGGATATGGTCCAGGCCCCGCGTTCTTCGCTTTCGTGAAACTGATGTTCGTGAAGCTGTGGGCTGACCAGATTTTGCGGAACAACCACCTCACGGGGTACTTATTCAGCGGTAGTCCCACCGACGTCGCGCTCCCGCGGAGTGCCGTAACTTTCTCGGCACACTGGGTAGAGGAACGAAACAAGGAGGGAATAGAGAACCCAATCAACGACATGTTCATCCGTCTTCGCGGGGAAATCGAGAAGGAAATAGGGCTACGAAGAAAGAAGCGGATATTTAACCAGAACGAAGACCTGGGGCTCCGGCCCGATACGATTCTTGACGTCGTGAGGCGCTTGGAACATGTCGATCTGTTCGGTATCGACGAAGACTTGAATGGGCGGCTATTTGAGACATTTCTGAATGCAACCATGCGCGGTCGTGAACTTGGACAGTTCTTTACGCCCCGCTCGGTGGTGAAGATGATGACGGAAGCCGCTGACCTTCGAGTTACCAGAGAGCATCAGGACAAGGTGATAGACGGTTGCTGTGGATCTGGCGGCTTCTTGATTGAAGCCCTTACGGTAATGCGAAATAAGGTGCGGAGCAACGCCAGCCTGTCCACAGGCGAGAGAGAGACCCTTATAGAGAAAGTTGCAAACGAATGCATATTCGGCATCGATTACGGGAAAGACCCGCCGTTGGCTAGGATTGCCCGAATCAACATGTATCTGCACGGAGATGGCGGCAGCAGAATCTACTACGCGGACGCCCTCGACAAAATCGTAGACGATGGGGCGATGGATGATCCAGAAATCATTCAGAACATGGAGGAACTACGCGACAAGTTGGGCCAGGTCCGTTTCGATGTAGTGCTGACCAATCCGCCGTTCTCAATGGCGAAGGAGTTCAAGAACCCTTCCGAAAGGCGGGTTCTTGAGCAATACGCACTATCTAGACGGTCGGCTACATCCTCTGCGATAAGGCCATCCCTTCGCTCAAGTGTCATGTTTCTAGAACGATATTGCGATGTGTTACGACCTGGTGGTCGACTTGTGACCGTCATCGACGAAACCCTATTGTCGAGCGGTGATTTTGGCTACGTGAGGGAATTCATTCGGTCGCGCTTCCTAGTTCGCGCGATAGTCTCGCTTCCGGGTGACACGTTCAGGAGATCCGGATCGAGGGTCAAAACCTCCGTCCTCATTCTGGAGAAGAAATCATCTTCGGGAGATACGCAACCGGACTGGTTCTACTTCTTTGCAGAATATATTGGCAAGGACAATTTGAACTCGAAGGCATCAGAGGGTGACGTGCAGGAAGCACGGCGAAAAGCAGAGGAGGAAACGAAACGCATCGTCTCTGGTTACCATCGCTATCTCCGTGGTGACAATGCTGCCGCCGCTGACGGGAGTATGGGCGTCTTGGGTTCGGACCGCTTAGATGATCGGCTTGACCTGCGCAATTGCGTCCCGCTATTCGGTCGCATGGCCGCTAAGTGGAGAACGCAAGGGGTGTCGACCAGAAGGTTGGAAACAGTGGTCAATGCTGTAGATAATCCCATACGTCCGTCCGATTTCCCTGATGTACGGTTTTCAATGCTGAAGGTGTCCTACGAAGGAAAGTGCAAGGTTGAAAAGAAGCAGATCGGACAGAAGATCCGCGAGGCACTCATGCAGAGAGTGACTGCAGGGCAAATCGTCTTCTCCACCATCCGTGCAACCGATGGAGCAATAGGTGTCGTTCCTCCTGAGCTGGATGGCGCACTTGTATCACGGTCGAGCTACACGGTTTTCGATTGTGAAACGCTTTTTGACGCCGCGTTTTTGTGGTCGGTCCTGCGGTCCCACGAATTGCGGGCTGACATGCAATCCATGTCGCCGGGTTCTGGTCGGTATACAACCTATTGGCCCGACGTGGGGAAACTCCTTGTCCCGTGGCCATCAGCGGACCGCCGAAGAGCTATAGGTGACGAATTGATCGAGTTGTGGAAAGAAGAACGCGAGTTACCTAAACGTGCGCAACGAGCCTTAGCCCACCTTGAACTGCTCGGCATCGAATCGGGAGAAAGCCGCAAGAGGTGGTTAGCATCCAAGGCTCCGCAGTGAGGGTGTCCGAATCGGTCAAAGGGGTCGTTTCCGAGGATGGGAGAATTCCGGGGGTCGCTACCCTCAAAGCTTATAGTACCGAGACTTTCTTGGCCATCCGCATATAGAGCTCCGAAATGACGCCGGGTGTCAAACCGAAACCCAATAGCAATTGTCTCTTCAAGGAGACGATGAGAGGTGAACCATGAAGGTGTTCATCAGTTGGTCGGGAAAAAGAAGTCGGCATATTGCAGAATGCCTTAGAGCTTGGCTTCCCTTAGTGCTTCAGAATGCCGCCCCATGGATGTCAGATCAAGACCTGTCGGCAGGTTCTCGGTGGTCTTCAGAGATGGCTAAACAACTCGCGGAGTCCAAGGCAGGGATTATTTGTGTTACACGAGACAACATGTTAAATCCTTGGATCATGTTTGAATCAGGCGCTCTCTCCAAGGTGTTCGATGAGGCATTAGTATGCCCTTACTTGTTCGATATCCAGCACTCACAGCTTGACGGGCCTCTCACCCAGTTTCAGGCTACTCTAGCAGACAAAAGCGGAACCCTTAAATTAGTTGAGACGTTGAACAACGCACTCGGAGATCGACAGCTTCCCAGTAGCTCTCTCGATCGGCTATTCGGTGTTCTTTGGGGTGAATTGGAGGCGAAGCTCAATGAGGTTCCTCAGGATACTAATCCCCAAGAACGACCAGTTCCCGAAATACTGGAAGAGATCCTTAAGCTTTCCAGAGAACAAGACCGACAAATGCAAAATACCAAGGAAGAGATATTGGAGCATCTCACCCAAATGGACGAGTCTTTAAGGGCAAACACTGTTCGGCCCCTGGGGGCGATCAGTCCTAAGGGGTTCGTTGGTAATCCCTATAACCCATGGAATTTGTCACCGACAGCGTTCTCCCCGAAGGTTTCCGATGTGGATGAAATCTTGGAAGCGTTAAAGGGGATTAAGTTTAAAGATGACGAGGGGAAGGAGAAGGATGAGGACGAGAATGAGGAGGAGTAATCCACGCCTCACCCCACCAGATTACAATACCGCAACTACTTGCCATCCACCCCGGTAACAGCAACTATCATCCGATCCACGACGTCGAGTGACCACACAGTCATCCAGGTGATCGTAAGGTCCGATCTGTGTGCACCTCTCCCCTCATTGCCGAAACGCCGCCCTACGTCAACCCTCACCCAACCGCTCTTATCTCCTGCTACTAGGTATACACGGTCGGCGACGGAGAGAATTGAGCGTACTCGGGGATCAAGCAGATTGGGGGAACGGGTGTTTGCGAGTAGGCTGGGCGCTAATTCAATTCAAAAGCCTGCCGAAGCCCCTGCGCTAGACTGGCGTCTTCGGAGGCTTCAGCAAGGGCGATCCGGTCCTCAGCATAGTCCCAGGGGGTGCGGCCGAACCGGTCCCTGGCGTCCCGGTCAGCTCCGGCCTCCAGCAAGGCCTTGATCACGGACGGGGTGTCGTTGAACCACGCGGCCATGTGGAGGGGGGTGTTACCCGCCGGATCCTTCGCTTCCAGGTTGGCCCCAAGGTCCAACAGGGCTCGGATTACGGCAGGGGTATTGTTGAACCACGCGGCCATGTGCAGCGGGGTCCGGCCGAACTGGTCCCGCTCTTCCAGGCCGATATTATGGAAGTCTGCCACGAAGTCGACCCCCCAAGGGTCGGTGACCTCCGCCGCCGCCTTGTGGAGTTCGGGTTCCCGGGCTTGCTTCCAGGCTCGCTCCTGCTTTGCGTTCCTAGGTCTCAGCTTCCGAGCCACGTCGGCCTGGTCCTGGTCGCCGTCGAACTTCTCCAGGACCCTCGCCTCCATCTTTTCGGCCAGGCTGAAAAGATCCTGCGCTGCCTGGACATGGGTTTGTTCTTCGGGTGTGAGGTCTGCCGCTGTCGGCATTTTAGTCCACTTGCTCCACGACGAATTTATAACGCCGGCCGCCCAAGTGCTCGACTTCCAGGACTTTGAACCGGCTCCCCGCCGCGAATAGCACCTCGTTCTCGCTACGGTAGGCTGAGTATTCTTTGACCGAACGTCCGTTTCTTGATTGTACCACAAGAAAGTGATCGCCGCCGAACCTGGTCTGCCCGGTCGCGCTGCTGGTGAAGGCCTCCTCGGTTACCGTGTTGCCCACTCGCTTGTATTCCTCCACCTTCCCGGCAGGAAGCGTGGCGCCGCGTGTCATCCTCCCCGTCTTGACCGGCAGCTTGCTCAGGGCGGAGTTGAGGGTGTCTCGATAGTCGTTCTCCGTTCGGCGACCCGCCCGCAAGGCCCGGTTTATGCGACCGTAACCCCACGTCCCGGAGGTTGTGTAAGCGTAGAGGACCGCCAGTTCGGCGTCGCTCATGCCGTGGCGCGGGGCGCCGGCTCTGATTTTTGAGAGGCCGGCATTGAGCAGCTGCCGAAATTGGGCTCCCATTCGCCGCTTGATGCTGAGCTCGTGGGCCGGTAGGTCGCCAGCCTGTTTCAGCGCTTCGCGGATCTGTGGGATGATCTGGGTCTCAAGCAGCCTGGCCCGCCGCCGTAACAGGTCCAGGATCGCCTTGCGGTCGTCCTCCGATATTCCCTTGACCTTGGGCACCAGGTCGGCGAAGTTGCGGGTCCGCTTCCCGAGCTTCTTGATCTCGTTTATCTGGCGGATCGCCCTATTGCCCAGCTCGTCGGCACTGGCCAAGCCGGCTTTTTCGAACACCTTGGTATAAGCAGGATTCCGCCCGCCAGGGGCGAAGCCCTCCCACTCGGACAGCTTCTCCAGGCGCTCCAGGGGCTTGCGGCCTGCCCGGGCGCGGAACAGCAGAGACCCTCCCTGGTCGATCCGGGCGAGCTTGTTTCCGGCCAGGACAATATTGTCGAGCGAGAGACCCACGGCGTCCCAGTTTGCGAGCCACACGTCAGCAGCGAAGCCTTGCAGAACCTTCTCGGCGCGGGCCTTGGTCAGGGTCCGTGCCGTCTTGCCCAGAGTCCCGCTGTTATCAATGATCTCCGACGCCAGGGCGAGCTTTCCTTCGCGGCGAACCAGGGCCGACTTCGGGGCCTGAATTCCCAGTTCCCGATAAATGCGGTTGGCCACTGCCTCGTTGTAGGACTGGGTCGAGTCTTGGTAGAACTTGACATATCGGGTGACGCCGTCACCGCCCCGATAGAAGCCGCCCTCGTTGCTACCCTTCTGACCGGCCACGTGTCTCTCCAGGGCCATCTTGGGGTCCAACTCTGGGATCTTGTTGGGATCGGGGGGAGGCGCGGGCGGTCCCTTGAAGCCGCGGCCCTTGCCCGGGTTGTAGGCAAAGCCTGGGTCGATCCCCTTGGGAACCTGGAGGACCTCGCCCGTTCGCTTGTTGGTCCACTCCCGCACTTCGACGGACGGATCGGGACTCTGCTTCCAGCCGCGGCGCTTCATTTGCCGCTCGGACAGGGAGATCACCTTGCAACGGCAAAACCAGCCATTAGGCGGGGCGTGAGTGTTCCACCAGGGATGATTTGCCCGGAGGATAGTCCCGTGCCAAGCCCTATGCTGGGGCCGGTTGCGGTCATCAAGGACAGCGGTGTAGCGCAAATAGGGACGGGTCTTGGCTTGGCGCTTGATGCGCTCCCAGCGCCCCGTGGCGTAGGCCATACGGAGGTTGGTGTCGAAAACGACGCGAAGACGTCGGGGGCTGCCGAGCTGGGCCTTGACTTGCTCGCCGGTGTTGGGGTCAGTGACGAACTTCTTACCCCACCAGCCTTTGGCTTGCAGGATGGGGGTGAGCTGCTTCTGAAACTGCCGGAGGGTCGTTCCCTGGGTAAGTGCGGCCTCGACCTCCTGGCGGATGTCGGCCAGCAGATCCGCCCTCATGGCCTTGGCTACGGTGAAGGCCTGGGAGTGTTCTTCCTGCCAAGCGTCCCTCCAGTCGAAGCCGAACTTGTAGCCCTTGCTCTTGAAGAACTCGACGGCCTCCTGGGGTGGGAGGGCCTTATACTCCACCTTAGCCAATGTCGGCTCCCACGTTGCCGCCCAGGCGGGTGGCGAAGCCGGCTCGGGCCAGCAGATCGGCAACTTGGTCCGGCTTCAGGGTAGCGACCAGCTCGACCAGCCTGGCGTGGAAGTCCTCCAGATCTTTGGCGGATTCGAGCAGCTTCTGGACTGGCTCCACCAAAGGGGCCATCATTTCCTCCCAGTCCTCCAGCTCCTGGTCGAGCAGAGCGTCGATTGCGTCGGGCGGCGGGACGGGCTTTGCCTGTGCGGACAAGGCCGTCCTGATTGCCCGAAGTCTTAGTGCTCTGGCCTGAGCCGCGGGGTCCTGCAGCGCAGAAGGCTGTCCCAGGACCTCCGCGTCTTTCGCGGGCTCGGGCAGGCCTATGCGGTCCCGGATAGTCGAGGCCCCGACACGAAGGCCGAGCGGCACCAGCTTCTCCAAGGCGGAGGCGAGGACCTCAATGTCTCCAGAGTCTGGCAGGGGCAGGGTCAGCACGGGATAGGCTTCCTGGGGACCCCAATTCAGCTTGATATAGGGCTCGATCAGATCCCTATTGAGGCAGGCGGCCAGCTGCGGGGCATCGGATTCGGTGATCTCCTGGCGCACCAGGTCGTGAACCTCGGCCTGGGAGCGGGAGGACCCCTCGTCGGCCGTCATGGTCTGTCCGACGACTCCCTTCGAGACCTGCCGGTCGAGATAGAGGCAGAGCTTCTCGTAGGTCAGGCCGCCACCGGAGGAGGCCGAGCCTCCCGCCGTAGCGAATTCGATCATCATGGATTCGGGGACGACGGCCGCCGCGTCGGTCCCCAGGTTGGCCAGGGCGGCGATCAGGCGGCCGATGTCCTCCTCGGTGGCATCGGGGCCGTACTTCCCCACCCGGAAGGGTTGTCCGAAAACCTCCGAGAACCTCACCCAGTCGGTGACGGTGAAAGACTTGCAGAGGTAGGCGATCGCGGCCAGGCGGGCGAGGCCGCCTCGGATGAGCAGCCCGGACTTGATCTTGGGGCGAAACTGGATCCACTTGTAAGGCTCAAGCGGCACGCCGTAGACCGGTTCCGCCTCGTCATAGAGTCGGAGCGTGGTTCCGTCATCCCGGTCCGGTACGAACCAACGGGGATCCCGCCACTGATAGTGCTCAGGCTCCCAGCTTTTCCCCCGGCTCCAGAGGATCTCGATCAGGGAGTAGCCCTTGCCCAGGGCGTCGAGTGCGTCGATTACCATGGAGGAGAACTGCGGCCGGCGGACCAGAGAGCGGACGGCGTCGGCAAGCTCAACGTCTTTGGCATCATCAGAGGCCGCCTCGACCACCGGTTTGAGGCGAGCGACGGCCCGCTTGCGGGTGGCCAGGACGGAGCTGTAGTGCAGGTCCCGCTCCTCCATCTCCTCGGCCAGGGTCAGGAAGTCGCGGGGGTTGCCCTCGTCGGCATCCCTCAGTACCGCCGCCAGCCGCTCGGGGGTCAGACCGGAGGCAACGGTCTCATGCTGCCAAACCCGCCGCAGCCCGGTCCACGAGGGACGGGCGCGCTCCCGGGTCAGGCTGCGGAGTTGGATGGGGCGACCGTCTGGTCCGTAGAGGGTGCCCGGTTTGTCGTTCATAGTGACCCTCTGTGAAAGCCGCCCGTTGTCCGCACCAGCCGGGTCCTGTCCGCGTCACGGAAGCGGCGGTCCCCCCTCCAAGACCGGCTGCCAAGCTTGGGGACGCGGTGGAAGTCATAAACCGCTGGGCTGTGCCGGGCGGCGTAGTCGGCCATGGCCAAGGCGATGGCGCCGTCGCCGTGGCGGTTTCTGCCCTCGCCGGTCTTGACCTCCGGCAGTTTCGGGATGCCCTTGATAACCTGGAGTGCCCTGAGATCGTCCAGCAGGTCCCGGTCCCGGGGGATCTCCATCTCCTTGTCCTCGATCTTGGCCTTGAATGGGGGCATATTCTCCAGATACCAGGCCTGGGTGACCTGAACCGGCTCAATCCGGGTGCGGCCGTAGCGGTAGGCGGCCTGCTCGGCCAGGTAGCCACCATTTCCCCGGGCATCGAGGGCCCCGGACCGGAATCGCGGCAGCCGGTCGACCACGTAGTAGAGGATCTGCTCCTGCTGCTTATAGGGGACGTTGCGGAGTTCGACCATAAACGGGACTCGGTGGACCAGCTTGTGGCCGATGGCAATGGGGGCCAGGACGGTGAGATCGGCCACCCGTCCAAAGTCCTCTCCGAAGCAGTGGGGCTCCTCCGGGTCAAGCGTTTCGAGAACGGGGTCCAGGTACTCCTCGCACCAGTCGGACACCTCCTGCTGGCGCTGGAATTCGGACCAGAGATCGAACTCGGGCGGGCCCTCGAACCGCAGGACGGGGGCCTCTGTCATGCAAGCCTCGATCAGGGCGCGGGACAGATAGGCCCCGCCGGATTGCTTCGGGATGCAGTAGTACTCCTCGAAGGCATCCTCGCGGGTGGCGGTGTCGGAGAGCAGGTTCTCCTTCCACTGCTCTTCGGCCTGAGGGCTCCATTCGGCCCCGTTCACCCCGCAGATTCGGCGATACAGCCCCTGGCTGCAGGCATCGTCCAGCGTGACTCGGTGTATCGAGTAGCGTTTCCTGCCGGCCCGGCAGTCTTCGATCAGCTCATTGAAGGGGTTGCCGACCCCGTTGTGGGTCGAGATCAGCCGGACCTTGCCGCCCCACATGGTCAGGGCCAGGGCGGCCTTGAGGACCTCCGGCAACCGATCGTGGAAGGCCGCCTCGTCAATCGTCACATTGCCCTTGCGGCCGCGCAGACCGGCCGGCCGGGAGCTGAGGGCCTGGATCTTGTGGCCGCTGGAAAAGCGGATCACGAAAGTGAGGATGTCCCGGCCTTCATCCTCCAACAGTTCCTCCTCGATCTCGCCGGCAGCCTGGTCGAACTTCCTGGCCCACATGGCGGCCGCCTCAATGAACTCCTGGGCCATATCCTTCCCAGCCCCGAGATAGCTGTGATTCCTGCCTCCATTGGCCGCTCCGGCTTCAAGTACCGCGTCAGCCGCCTCGGCCCAGGTCAGGCCCGTCCGCCGGCTTTTTTCGGCGATCTTGACCTCGGACTTGTCCGCGATCCAGCGGCTTTGGTAGGGGAGCAGGACGCCCCTGGTCCCGGTCATCAAGAGATCCCCAGGATGTCGCGCTTGATGGTTTCGATGGTGTCCGGGGAGAGGCCCTTCTGCCTGGAGAGTGATCTGGTGGCGATATCGGCGGCCTTTTCCCGCTCGGACTGGCGGATCTTGGCCTCGCGGTTCTGGCTGATGTCAGAGGCCCGCTCGACCCGCTGGGCTGTCAGGGCGAGCTTGTTGACCAAGCTGACAACCCCTGGCAGGGACTCCTCGGTGAGCTCGCCCTCCTGGAGCTTGAGCGACAGGTCGAAGGCCAGACTGCGGATCAGCTCGGTGACCAGATGGCCCAGGCGGCCGCCCGGCTCGGACCCCAGCTTGGCGATCCAGACCTCCGCAACCTGGCGGCTTTCCCTCAGCTTCTGCCCCACCGACCGCATCCTGAGATCGTAGCGGTTGACCGCGTGGCGGCTGATTGGGGGTGCCCCAAACTCGTCGAGCAAGAGGTTGACGCGCTCGGTGGCCTCGGTTTGGGTGATGCCCGGGTCGCGCAGCCACCCATTCAGCGCGTCGCGCACTTCCGGGGGGAGCCGGTCGATGGTGCTGGGTCGGGACACGGTCACCCTTTCGGGCGGGGTCGAGCGATTCCTGGAACCTGCGCCACTCCACGGGCCACGTCCGCGCCGCGCAAGTTCAGCCGAACCACCTGGACGTCGCGCACCTCCTGAACGGCGAGCAGCCCCTGCTCGGCCAGCCAGGCCAGCTCGGTCCGGAGCTGGTCCGAGCTGACGCCGTGGCCCAGCTGCCCCAGAGCGGAAGACAGAACCAGCTCGTTGTGGGCGTAGTCGGAGTCTTCGGCCAGGATCTGAAGCACCGCCAGGCGCAGGTGCTCGGTTTCGAACTTTCGGAAGCTGCTCATGGCTAGCCCTTCCCCTTATTGAGGAGGTATTCGTGAATCAGGCCGAGCGTCCGGTTCGAGGCCCGGAACTCTCCCTCCAGGCGGGAGACCATGCCCTTGGTCTCGTCGATGCGGTTGTGGACTTGGCCCACACTCTTGCTGAGCTTCTCCAGGGTCGGCCGGTTGCCTTCCACCTGGGATAACCGCTCGGATAGGCCGCCGACCTGCTCTTGCAGGTCTTTGTCTTCCTTGGCAGCCTGCTGGGATAGTTGGTCCAACCGCTTGCAGAACTCGTCCTCCAGGGCGTCGATCCGGTCGGAGTTGACCTGCGACTTCCGGGTCACGAAGAGGTAGATGCCAACGCCCGCACTGATCAGGAAAAGGATCACGTCCGAGGCGATCTGGAGATAGACTGGGTTCATATATTTAGAACCAGATGAAACCGCTGGTCTGACTGTATCCGGGCCGGGGGGCAAATATGAGCCGGTCGTTCTGCGGCTCCACAAACGCCACCTTGCAGCCGCCCCCGTCGTTCACCAGGATCACGTTGTAGGCGTGGCCGGCGGACATGTCCACGACGATCCCCACCCCGTTCAGCCCAAGCTTGCGGCCGCAGGCTGCGGCGAACGCCTTGGAGAAGTCATCGCAGTCGTACCGCTCACTGCGGTACTGGCCGGCATCGACCCCGGTGTACTGCAAGATGTCTGTCCAGACGTCCTCGGGAACCCCATAGTATTTGCGGTCCAGAAAGGTGGGACTCAAGCGGGAACCTGCCGCTCTCAGGGCGGCCACGATCTCAGCCGGGCTGAAAGCCCGCTCGGTCCTGGCGATTTTCCGGACCAGGCTGCGTTTGGGAATTCCGTTTGCCACGCGCGCTCCTCAAAACACCTTCATGCCCACGTACACGCCTGCTGCGGCGCCCGCGATCGCGACGGCTATCTTGGTCTTGCGATTGCCGAAGCGGCCGATATGCCGCTCGGCTTTCTCGTACCGCTCTTTCCACAGGATCAGGTTGCGCTCGTACTGGGCGATCTCACTCTTGAACTCGGCGATGACCAACTCCTGCTTGAGGATCACCTTGGCCTGTTTTTGAACCACCCCACGCAGCCACTCGTTCTCCTGGTTCAGCAGGTGGACGGTTTCGGCGGCCTTGGCCTGGATTTCTGCGGCCTGTTCGGACTGAGCAGGCTGCGTCAGGACCTCCATCAGATATTGCTCTGCGGTCTCAGATTGGCGCCGCAGTGACTCGATGGTTTTATTGGCCTGGTCCAGCTCGAGCTGCGCCTTGGCGGCTTGGGCGTCTTTCTCAGATTCAATGCGCCGGGCCTTCGCTTCCTCCAGAGACTCCTTCAATTCGGCGGCTTCCTCAGCCAAACGGGCCTGCATCTCCTCGTACCGGTTGATGATGGCTGAGCCGGTCGCGTCAGAAATTCCGGACAGAAGCCTATAGGCACCCTCGGGCGTGAGTGGGGCGTTCAGACTGGCGTACCAGTCCCCCGCCTTAAATCCACCCGCTCCGGCCAGCAGTACGGCCAGGACACCAACCAGGGCGTTGCGCTTCTTTGGGGTTGGCTTGGTCATCAGAACAGGGCCAGACGTCGACCGATCCTCATCAATGGAAGTCCGACCAGATAAAGGGCGATGCCGAAGTCGGCCCAGAATCCGCCGAAAATCACGATGGCGGCCAGACCCGAATGCAGTCCCAGATGCAGCAGGTCGCGCAAGGTCAGAACCTTGGAGATGAGGCCCTGGCCGGCGACGGCTCCGGCACCCGCGCCGACTGGCCTGGCTACCTTGGCGAACCGCTGGACGAGTTGACGGAGTTTCCCTTTCATCACGTTTGCTTCATAAGGTCCGCGAAGGGGTGCAGCTTCTCCAGCTCCCGCCCCCCGAGGGGAAGCATCTCTTTCTTGTCAGCCGAGCGCAGAACTACCCGTCCCACTTCGAGAGAGACGATCTCACACGGTCCCATCAGCTGGACGCCGCTGGACGAGTCAACAACCCGTGTAAGCCTGGCGCCGACATGGATGGTCGGCTCGGCCACCAAGCGCTTGTAGGCGTCCTTCTTCCGCCAGCCGTCGATCCAGCGGTTGGTCAGGTAGGTCGTGACCGAGCCGAACACGGCCAGGACGGTAGCGGTAATCAGGGTGGGAATCAGTTCCATGTCAGTCCTCGCATTGGCACTTGCACTTCTTCCAGCAGGTTTTGCAGCCCATCGCCGCATAGAGGTAGTCCAGGGCGTACCTCAGCTTGTTGCTGGACACCGACCAGCTACCGTTCACCTCAAGGCGCCCCTGCACGTTCGAGATGTGATGGATCGCCTTCGCAATCCGGCAGCTCTCCTTAGCGGCACTCATACGCCCCTCCGCCCAATCATCAGGGACCGGATCTGCCCGTTCTGGAACAGGTGCAGACTCCCGCCCTCATCCTTGACGGTAATCACCCGGAAAGTCATGTTCACCACCGTCCCGGCCACCCCGTTGATCTCCACCTGGTCCCCCAACCGGAAGCGGTCTTCCACCAGGATCCAGAGGCCGGCCAGCAGATCCTGCACCATGGCTCGGGCCCCGAATCCCAGGGCAACTCCAAACACCCCGATAGCAGCCGACAGTGGCGCCGTATCGACGCCCAGGACCTTCAGCAATCCGATACCCGTCAGGATCCGAATGGCAATCACCCCACCCTTGCGCACGGCCAGCCCCAGGGTCTTGGCACGGGGTTCGATGTCCTCGGGAGTCCTGTCCTGAAACTTGGCTACCACCCGGCGCCGGATCAGCGGAACGCACCAGTTGATGAGCCTCCCGCAAAACAGAAAGGCCACCAGCAGGAGAGCGATCGTGAAAAGAGCTGGAGGGAGGGTGGTCATGGACAATCCTCTGGTTGGACCGTCACCTTCAATTCAGGGCAGTCCCGGCACTTGATAACCACCACTCCGTCCGGTCTTGTGATCGTGACGGTGTTACCCAACAGGCAACTAAGGGACGTGATCAGAACAGCCCAAGCTACCACGCCAAGAATCACCGCTCCGCACCACCAGAAAATTGCGCCGATCACTGCTCGCATCGAGGTAGCCTCGCCATGCGCTGGGGGTTCCGTAGAACCCGGTTGATCTTGACGGGGTAGGCCCGGTTCTCGCGGCAGGCAGCAGGGTGCCTTAGACAAACACCCTCGACGTGTCCCCACCAGCGCCGGCTATCGCACCCAGACCGTCGGGCGCAGGCCCGCTCCTCTTTCCATAGGTTGCCGATCCCACCGTTGTAGGCTATGTCCTGCTTGGCCTTGAGATCCTGGATCGTCAGGGATCGGACAGCGACCATGCGGCGTAGCATCCGGGTGTAGCGGATCTGAGCCCGGGCCGAACAAGCGGGATCGGTCGCGGGCACACCCGAGCAGCTTGGATCGGTCCTGGCGCTTTCTTCCTGCCAGGTCAGCGGCATAAACTGGCTCCAGCCGGCTGCACCGACCGGGCTGACGGCATCGGTCCGGAAGTTGCTCTCCACCCAGGTCCGGGCAGCCAAGCGGTCAGACCTATCCCAAGCTGCGGCGCGGTCGACTTCCTCGCAGAAGATTTCCTTGTGCTCGGAAGAGATGTTCTGTGCTTGTCCCGGCACGACTGAGATGAAGACCAAAAGGACGATTAGAACCGCCAGACAGAGCAGGGCAACGGCGACGTCTCGAATCATGTCAGTCCCTCAACTTGTAACAGGATCTCAGTAAGCCGCGGCGTCAGCCGATAGAGGCCGTAGCAACTTAACCCGAGACCAACAGCCCAACTGATCCAGTCAATTACCGACTTCCCAACCCATCCCCCTCGGGAAACATCCCAGATTTCCCGGCTGGCAGCCAACATGAAGCAAAGCGTGGCCGGCAAGGCCAACTGCCACCAGCCGCTCAAGGGTTCCCACCAGGAGAAGCGCTCCAAGCCCCAGAACAGCCAGATAGCCAAAACCAGGAAACCCGTCGAACTAAAGACGTGGATCACGAACCGTTCAAGGATGTGCTTCACAGTAGGCTTGGCCACAGCTTAAGTCCCGACCGAGAGAATGACGGCCGCCAGGATGCCGAAGTAGGACAGGATCACGGCGGCCCGGATCATGTCTTCACCCGTCTTGGACCATTCTCCAGCGCCCAGGATGACTTCCACGATGTTAATCTTGGGAAACAGGACCACATCGAGTAGCGCAAAGACCAGCAGGGCCATCGAAACGTCGAACAGCCACTCGCCCTGACCGTGAAGGGTCAAGCCCCAGACCGAGGGCGCTTCAAGCGCCGAGGCTTCCTCCAGCAGGTTGCTGCCGATCTCCACAAGCACCAGCGAAACCGCCAGGACGCCAACCATCCACCAGATCAACGAAAAATGTCGCATGCCGCCTCCTCCGTAGGCCACGAATCCAGGTAACTAGGGAATTGTGGGGGAGGATCGGGCGGGGAAAAAAGATGAAGATTTCAGGTTAGTTTGTGATCAGCGGTTCATCGACTCCAAGTCTGCCGAACTCGAAGCTGGGTGGGAGGGTGAGATGCCACTACGGAAGCAGTGGCGGAGATGTTCATACAATCTATTTCAACAACGGCTTTCCTGCGTCCTTCAACTTCTTATTTAAGGCTGCCTTTTGCTTCTTTAGTCTAGCTGGCTCAACGAAGTAGAACTCAAATAGCTGCTCCAATGTGTCAAGCAACCACTCCGCCTCCGCAGGCTCGACATCAATCACTTCTCCTGTGTTTTTGCTCTTGACAGGATGAGTTGCAAAATTTCCGACTTGTCTGACTGCGTCAAGTGACTCATTAATTCGATTTGGCAACTGATTGGAGGCGATCACATCCTGGATCTCCTGTACGAGATGGCTTGCCTTTACCCTTGACTTTTCCCGCAACAAGTTTTGAAGGCACCGGCGGCTGAGAGCTGCACTCGCTTTCTCGCTAACTGCAATGACAAGGCATGCTTCTCGGAAATCCTGAGCGAATTTTTCGTCGACTTCTGGAGGAACCGGGCGGGAATTGTGTTTCGGATAGACGATTATTTTCTCTGTTCTCCTATTGCTTCGATTGATTCGAGACATTTTGTGTAATCTAAAAATCAAATTGAGACACTCTGGACATTGCGCGCAGAAAACGCGCCAGCACACCCCTGATCCGTCGCAAACTTCTTTAGACTCGTCGCCATCATCGTCGTAGTAATACCAGTCAAACCAGTCGTCGTGGAAAGCAACGGAACAGTAGGGACATTTCATAAGCTTTAACCCTTGTGTTGAAGACGAAGATACACGTATCTATTTCAGAATACAGCCTTTACTGAGATATCTCGACGAGGCACCAACCAGAGCAAACAACTTCGTTGGGAGGTTACCACAAAATCAATTGGGAGCCGGGAACTAACGACTGCTTAGGACGTTCCAGATCTGACGTTCGGTGAGGTTGAAGAGCGGAGACAGGTCCTTGATCGAGTAGCCCTCCTCGAACCTGAGCCTGCGGATTTCGCGATTACGGCCGGGACGGTCCGGAGTCTTGGCTATGTAGACCCTTTCGCCCCCAAAGTGCTCGGAGAGCTTGCCGGCTGCGGCGTCTCCTACGGACTGGGCCATGCGTGTGCCGGTGGCGCGCTTGGGGATCCCGATGGTTCTGCCCCCAAAATCCCGGACCAGGCATTGGGTGGCGTCCCTTCCGATCAGGTCTTCGATCTCCCTCAGGTCGTTCACTTCACGCCTCCAGGGCCAGCAGAATGAGAGACCAGGCGGCAAAAGCGGCTACACCGAGAAGGAGAGTCAAAACGCCGTCGATCAGCAGATCCGGATCCACTGCGCCGCGCTCGTTGGCCGCCCGCTTCGCCTTGCGCATCCGGTCATATTCGAGGGCCGCCACCACCTTGTGGAGCTGGGTGGGAGTAGCCCATTCCAGGGCATCCGGGCCGCCTTGGTTCCGCAGAATGGACACCGCGTACTTCACCGGCCGGTCACCCAGAAGTTGGTAGATCTTCCACAGCAGGCGGCGCTTTTCCCGGGGTACCGAGGAGATCGTCGATCGGCGGCCGCGGCCGCGGAACTTCGCACCCCGGTCGGCCAAGTGATTTAGGACCTTGCCGAGGTCGCGCATGTCCAGGTCGGCCGCGGAATCGACACCGACCACTTCCTGCAGCATGGCCCGGTAGGTCTCGTCCTCCATCCCCAACTGCTTCTTGGCGATGTGGATCTTCGCCAGCGCGGCCCGGCGTTTGTACGCCCGTACGGATGTCTTCCTCTTACCCATGTACTTCTCACGCCTCTACATAATGTCCGACGGCTCGTTGTCCTGAATCCTCGCTTCCAGCCGGGCAAGCTGCTCTTTGAAGAGCACCCTCATATTGAGCCGGTCGGCATTCGACACGTAATCCATCACGCGCGGTTCGGCAGCGTCGCCGAACGGGAAGACCAGCAGCGCGAATCCCCACTCCCGGTTTTCGACCTTGGAGTCTCCGTTCAAGCGGGCATCGATGATCCGGGCAAGGCCTTGCAACAGGTCGGCAGCCTCTTTTCGTTTCTTCTTCCTCTTGACTCGTCTCACTGCTTCGCCACCTCCTCATCGCTCAGCAGTGCATCGACCAGCTTGTCGAGGTCGTCGTTGGCCGCGGCGATGACAATCTGGTCGTCCACCTCGACCACGGTGACACCGATTGAGGCCAACGTCTTGGCGTCCAGGTTCTTGAGCGCGGAGCGGACCAGCGATTCCCGAACCCGGACCAAGTCCGCCTCGCGGTCGGGGTGGAGCTTGCGGATGCGGGCGATCGCGTGCTCCTCGTCGCACTCGATCCGCCCCGGCTGTTTCCTGTAGCCTACCTTGACGCCCTCAAGCGCCCTGGTGCGAGGTCGCTCGAACAGCTTCGGGTTGTCCTCAACGGCTTCCCGCAGGCGGTCCCGCGC
This sequence comes from Acidobacteriota bacterium, assembly GCA_028875575.1. Lineage (NCBI taxonomy): Bacteria > Pseudomonadati > Acidobacteriota > Acidobacteriota bacterium. Next base: position 48,087 of record JAPPDF010000094.1, on the reverse strand, counting down.
CACCGAGACCTCCGCCACCCGGGCCTTGAGGTGGCGCAGGCGACGGCGCAGGGCCCGGCGCTGGTCGGCGCGGATGTCCTCGGTGGTATCCGCCAAGCGCTCCCTGGCGGCCGTGTAGGTCTTGCAAAGCTCGGCAATGCCCTCCAGGGTGGTCGCCTTGGTCATTGTTGCTTCTAACTCCATTTCCACTTCCCTCCTTACGTCTACTAAGCCGCCAGCTCTCGCCAAGCGGATTTCAGGTGAGTCTCGGCCACTGCCTGCCCTGCCGCCATCATGGCCGCCAGTCGCAGGGCCTTGGTCAGTCCCCTAAGCCCTCCCGGCTGGCGGGCAATTTCAAGAGCCTGGGCGCGCTCTGCGGCTCCGCTGATGGACCACGCTCTCAAGATGGCATCCACGTCGGCCTGGGCGGGACGGGTCAGCCGGACCCGTTTGCCGACTCTGGAGAACAGTTGGGCGAACTCGGCTGCCCGCCTGCCCCCCGTGAGGCGCGAATAGAGCAGTTCATTTCCCATCAGGGCCAGACCGATGCCGGCTTGGTCGTGCAGGCCCCGTAACGCCTCCAGAGCTCGGGTGTCCAGGTGCTGGGCCTCATCCACAACCAGCAGGCCGTGAGTGCCTGAGGTGCGGTCAACAATCTCAGACTCAAGCCTCCAGGGCCGGACGTTGACCGAGCGCACCCCGCAGGCCATCGCTACCCGTTCCAGGCAGCCAGCCATGCTTCTTCCGCCAGCCGTCATCACTGCAACCCAGACGTTCGGGCTCGAGCCGGCATAGTGTGTGGCCGATATGCTTTTCCCCAGCCCAGCTCCGCCGTAGACAATGGCAAGGTCGGCAGCCATTTGCGCGTAGCCCAGGCCGCCCAGGATTCGCTTTGCCGTGGGCGTTTCCACCCACTCAGGGGGATCCGGCATTCGGGTCACGAGTTCCGAGCGCTTCGCCGTGGAGTCCAGCCATCGCTGAGCCTTGGCCGTCAGGGCCGTGGCGTCGCCCTTATATTTGCCGGCAATCCACTGGGACAAAGCCGAACCGGAAATGCCAATTTCAGCAGCTGCCCGCGTCTGGGAGAGCCTGGCCTTCTCGATCTGCTCCTTCACCCGCCGCACGACCAGCGATTCCGCCATTCAATCCTCCTTATCCGAATTTCTCTTTCTTCCAGTCTTCCAGGTTCTCAAGGACAAACCGATCGACCGGGCTCAGCCCCACGTCGTCCTCCGTTGGAGAGTCCCCACCGACCACCCGGCGCTTCTCGTCGACCTGCCGCTTTTGCCCAAAATTTCCAGCAACTAAACCGGGAGCGGGAAGCGGGCCCGGCTCGGCCTCGGGGTAGGCGGCTGCCACTTCCAGGTCCCTCATCCGCCGCTCGGCATTGGCGGCTTTCTTCTGCGCCTTGATCATCCGGCCCTTGTTCTTCATCCACTCACGGGCCGCGGCCGTGTCGCCGAAGCCCGTGTCGGCCAGCAGTTCGGCCTGGGCGACATAGCGGCCCTGCGGCGTGTAGACTGAGATCGGCCGGGTGAGATCCGCCGGGTCGTAGTAGGCCGTCAGCTGCCTCCCCTTGAATTCCGTCAGAGCTTCGGTCCAGTACCGGCGCTGCCCCGTCGGACCCTGGCCGGCCTTGAGGCGGATCTCTCCGCTTTTGCTATGGGCCCTTACCGCCTCCGGCATCAGTAGAAGCAGCGCCCGCTGGGACTCGGTGAGCTTGGTTGGAATGGCCTTGGCAAAGAGCTCCCGAAAGGCCTGCTCGTAAGACAGCACCCCGCGGCAAGCGGCGGTCCGGCGCTTGGGCTGTTGATTGAAACGTGTCACTTCTCCCCGAACCACCTCGGCGAATTCCTCATAGGGGATGGCCGTCGCCCGGCTGTAGCCGCGCTTGAGAAAGCGAGGATGGGTGGCTACCTTGTCGTGGATCCCGCCGATGCCGAAGCTGCGCTCGATGGGCTTGGCTCCCGGGGATCCCATCTCTTTGTCCGGGTTGGTGAAGCGGACCTCGATGCCGAGTTGGGGGAGCAGGCCGACCGGATCGTCCGCCTTGTCTCGCCCTCGGCGTCGGTTGGCAGCCCCCGCGGTCATGGCCTTGCTGGCCGCGACCATGGTGTTGTCAACCCAGGCCAGCTGCGGCTTGAACAGGCCCGTCAGATCGTAGGTCGCCAGGCGGAACAGGTCGGTGGTCTCGGTCTTCGCCAGCCGCCACGCGGCGATGTAGCCGGTCCGGATGTCTGCCCAGAACCAGCCGGTCGCCGTGTTGATAGCCTCGCCGTCCGGCCAGATGACCCAGAGCCTGTCGAACTTGAGGCCGTCGCCAGAGACTGCGTCCCCCGCTCTGAAGCTGCGCTTGTCCCTTCGCTGGGACGGATAGAGTCTGGCCAGGGCCTCGCCTCCCTCGCGCAGGAAAACCTGCCTGGTGTAGGTGACGTCGGTTTTCAGGCGGTTAGCGAAGGTCCGCCGGGAGGGAATCTCTCCCCATCCCCGGGCGACAGCCGTCTCTGCCGTGCGGCGGTAGGCCTCGGTCAAGGTAGGCTTGGCTCGGGTGAGATAGTACGAGGTGAACCAGTCCCAGGCCGGCGAGGGAATCTCCTGGCGCACCACCCGGCCCACATATCCCGGGATCAGCGCCGCAGCCCAGTCCTGACTCTGATAGTTTCGCGCCTGGTAGTACCAGCGCTTGAGCGTCCCGAGGCTCACCTGCTCGGCCCGGGACACCGACTGACAGGCCGCCTGCAAGGTCTCACCGTGTGCCGTCAAGGCCACCACTTGGCGCAGCACCCCAGCTCGGTATTCCCCCTCCTCCCTCAGTTTCCCGGTGCGCGACTTGGCCCATTCCCAAAGCGCCTCCGAGTCATAGGCGAAGGCGGGTCCACGATCTACTTCGGCCTGGCCGGCTGCGTCAGGATTGGGCGGCACGGCAGTCATTCGCACATCGGTGAGACCCTTCACGCAGCCTCCTTCAAAAGTTGGGCATGGATCTCGGCGGGAGCCGGGGTCACCATCCGATAGAGCCAGCGGCGCGCACCCGTCTCGGCAGACCTGGTCTGCCGGCAGGTGATCTCGGCGCCCTGGATGCGGATCTCGGAGATGATCGCGCTCACCGCGACCACCCCGCACCGGATGGAAATCTCTAAGGTCGAGTGCTCCTCACCGTCGGCTAGCAGGCGATAAACTCGCTGCAGCCGGTCAGATTTTGAGAGCTTGGCGTATCGGATCGGCATTCAAACCCCCGAGCGCTCCAGCTGATCCCGACCAATCGAAGACGGAGCACCTGAACTCAGGCCCTCCTCGCCGTGCCAGACGGTCTTGTGCGTGTCCTCGGCCGACTTCTTCATCCGGGCCCGGTTTTTCCGCGCTCTGGCGTTGTTCAAGAGCCGCCTGCACTCCTTGCACTTGATGTCTTTTCTCCTGCGGGGACTCTTGACCATGTTTGCGCAGTCGGGCCTGTCCTTGGACCCAGTGCAGCGCAGCAGGATCAGCTTTGGCGAGCCGGGCTTCTCCGGGTTGGATGGGGCCTGGTCGGTTGTCTGTTCAGTGGGCTCTGCGTCCAGGCCATACTCGCGGGAAAGAAAATCGGCTGTTTGTTTCAGGTGCCCCGCCCGGGACTCCAGTTCCTCGGCTCGGTTCCGCAGGTCAGCCACCAGTTGTCCCATCGTTTTGGTTCTCATCGTTTTTTCACCCTTCCTGGGTCCAGCATGTAGTCGGACCGGCCCAACAGGTAGTCAGTGGAGGTGTTCAGTACATCGGCCAGGCGGCAGAGCGCCCAGAGGTGAGGGACGGAAGTCGCGGTCTCGAAAAGGGAAATTGTGGACTCCGCGTTCTGCAGACCCGCCCGGACTCCCAACTCCCTCCTGGTAAGCCCCAGCTTGGTCCGTGCGATTGCCAGGCGCTGGGGTAGTTGGTACTCCCTCACGCGGCCTCCTGAGGATCTATCGCGGCGGTTGGTGTCGGCCGTGGGATGTCGTCCGGCCAGGGGAGATCAGCGGGCCAGTGGTCGGAGAACCACTGTACAAACCGTCTTAGCCGCCGAGTGGTAATGTCGTGACCCCGACTCAGACGCGCAAGAACATCTCCTGACCCGGACATATAGGTGGACACGCTATTGAGCCGAAGGTTTTTGCTCTTGCCATAGATACTGGCTAATCGGAGCAGTGATTCGCTATCCATAGCGGCATTATCCGCTACACATAGCGCATTGTCAACATAAAATCGCTATCGGTAGCGAGGAAATATCGCTACAATAAGCGAGTGACCAAAGAGGAAATCATTGAGGCTATTCGTCGAGAGTTAGACCGACGACAAATCACGCCTTATCGCGCAGCAATTCGGGCCGGCTTGCCGGAAAACGCGGTTAGATATGTCTTGGAGGGTCGTGACTGCAAGACTAGCCGCCTGTCTGCAATCTGCTCTAGTCTTGGTCTAGAGCTATACATAGGTCCCCCGCGTAGTCGGGTCACCAGCGAACAGTCAGAGAGAGAGACGGAAAGGAGAGACTTAGTCGACGAGATCAGATCCGGAATCCGCGAAGACTTGGCTGAAGCTCTTACCCAAGCCATCGAAACACATAAACCAGACTTAACGGCACCATCTAGACAGGTCGAGGTGCGGGAATTGGCTGCAGCGGCTGGAGGAGGTGCCACCGAACTGGATGAAAGAGTGGTGGGCTTTGTGTCCTTCCAGCGCAGTTGGCTGGATCGTGAAGCCATCGATCCAACTCTATGCACCGTGATCAGCGTGAGCGGAGACTCGATGGAGCCAACCTTACCGTCCGGTAGCAAGATCCTGGTGGATCGCTCCCAGCGCCGTCAAAGGACCAATGGGGTCTATGTTGTTTGGACTGGGGACGGCTTGGTCGTAAAGCGGGCAAAGAAGAATGCTGCTGGACAGTGGTTGCTCTCGAGCGATAACCCCTCATCGCCTACGACGCGTTGGCCTAAAACAGCCCGGGTGATAGGTGAGGTGAAGTGGGTCGGACGCAGACTTTAAAGGACTTATGTCCTGCGGATCGGATTGTGAATACAAAAACTAGACCCATCGAATGCAAATCTTGCAAACAGCAGATAGCCCGGAACGCAGACACTTGCCCGCACTGCGGGGAGAAGTCGCCGGGTCGGCCATGGTATGCGCCACTCGTAGGTTGCCTTACTGTTTGCAGCATCATTTTCTTGATCGTGTGGATCATTTCTTTGTTTTAGCGTTGATAGACAGCCGCAACTCCACAACCTTGAACGACCGGACCGCTCGTGTTCCCTTCGAATTCTCGACCTGGCCACCCAAATCGGCCGCGTCCGACCGGTAGACTAACGTTAACTCCTTTGTTAAACCCGCCTTAAACGTTTTTAGACGTGTCTCAATTCAAGTTGCCACCATCCGCCACGATTGCACCCGACCGTTTTTGTCTCAAACCAAGACACTCCGGCCATCACCGCCTCTAACCCATTGATTTCCTGCATGTTATTGCGCGGCATTGCGCGGCATTGCGCGGTTGCAGATTGTCTCAAACCAAGTTGCCACGCACAGACTACTTCATCTTTGAGCGAGTCCAGCTATACACCTACGATGTGATCCATGAGAAACTCGGCTTCAAGATGTTCTGGGGTGGCCTCATGGTCTACGGGTGGCTGTTCATTCTCCCGTTGTGGGGTATGGCTGCTTACCCATCCCCCGGATTCTCCCCGGCATGGACCTATGTGTGGTTGATCGGAACGGCTGGGCTGTTCCTGCTCGGTTGGGCCATCTCCCGCGGCACCAACATGCAGAAATACACCTTCAAGCGATGGCCCGAGCGCAAGTTTCTCGGGCTCATCGAGCCTGAAACCATTGAGGCCGGTGACCGCAAGATCCTGTGCAGTGGTTTTTGGGGTATCGCCCGCCACTTCAACTACATGGGCGAGGGGTTCATGGCCCTGTCAATTGCCCTGGCATTCGGTTACTTCACCAACCCTTGGGCCTGGACCTACTTTGTCTTCATCGTACTGCAGTTTATTTTCCGTCAGCGTGATGACGACAGGTGCTGTGCCGAGAAGTACGGCGCCGAAAAGTGGGCAGAGTACCAAGCGCGGGTGAAATACCGGATCATTCCCGGTGTTTATTGAGAAGACTTCCGGCAGAGCCCCTCGCCATCGGATGTCCGTTAAACGCAGAGTCACTATCAGCAATTCCACCCTTCGCGACGGATAGTCTCCCGGATGTGTGCCAGGTGGTGCCGTCCGTGCCAGGCATAGGAACCGATGGTTTCCGCCAGGTTGGCAGGACCGGATTCGGGGTGATTGAAAGTCCTGTCAAGGTCCTGACGGGTCAGGGAACGCAAGAGCGCCACCCAACGCCGATGTAGGGCCTCCAGCAAGTCCAGAGATGTCAAGACCGGAGTCACTGCGTAGTCCGGCAGTTCCGCCCACCGGTCCTCGAAATAAGCCTTGATCTTGGGCCGGTCCTCGGTCAGCGCCCATTTGAACCGGATGAAACTGTTCATGTGACTGTCCGGCAAATGGTGAATCACCTGGCGGATGGTCCAGCCCCCGGGACGATAGGGCGTGTCCAGTTGGGTTTCCGTCAATCCCGTGACGATTCTCCTAAGGTCGGCCGGAAGGGTTTCGATGTCGCTGATCCACCTCTCGATTTGACCCTCGTCTATACGGGACGGAGGTTCAAACTGACCAATCGGATAGCGTAGACTCTCCAAGTCTTCAGACATCTTGCCTCCTGGTCGTCCTTGATAGTTCCACTTTTTCGACCTTTCGAAAGTTTGCAGTCCGCTTGTTCGTCACCGGAAAACGGCTGGAAGGCATGTTCGAAGTCTACCTCGGGCCAATTCGGGGTCACGTCATGGCGAGTATGCGGGGCAATTGCCCTGATGGTTGCTACTGATTTGATCAACTTTGATCAACTGGCTTCGTACAATGCCTTCCAATTGACGTACGGACCGATTCGTTCAAGACCACTAGAGTCGATATACCGACGCTTCAATTCTTTTCTGCAGTCGTCAATGTATTGAAGGACAATCGAATAAATTTCGTCACTAGGTGCAGAGTTCGGAATCTCTCGTTCCGGAGCTAACTTCCATGTTCGAAATACAAGAATTTTTTTGCGAGTTCGGACGATGCGTTGGCGATCCACGGCGTAGTATTCCCCTCTTATCTGAGTTCCAAGGAAATGAAGCCGTATGTACCCAATAATTTCGTTGTATAACCACGCACCGCCATACGAATATTCCAAAAGGCCTGATAAGTTCAGTTTGGACTTGGGGTCAGCATCCTCTATTGATCTGAGTTCGTCCCTAAGTGGGCAATCATTGGGATACAAGACACTCTCTATAGTCTTCTCTCTATTCCGATAGTATTCCTCTTCCTCTAATCTATAAACGGGCACATCGAAGAAGAAAATTTCAGGAATTTTGAGTGGCGCCGATTTGTCGGGGGCCTCATGATTGTGGCTAGGGTGTTTCATCGGTAGTCGTCTAAGGGGGCTCTTTGAGGTTCACTCGACAACCCCAACGTATCACCCATTGTAATGGCACGCGCGTCAAAGATTGCTCAAGTGCTGTCCAATCGGTACATACGGAAATTCTCTTCGTGAACCAGCGGTAGTGCATTTCCGGTTCAGTTGTATCTTTCCGAACATCGCAAAAGATTCTCTACTGGGATAAAATTTCCGGACCTAGTTCGTAGGCCGCATGTTAGCTTCCAGCAGCTGCTGAGACCCATTGGCAATGAGTTGTCGCTGGGTTCGGATGACGGTCCAACTGGGGTGAGGCATCCATGATCTCTGGCAAAAAGATCTTGCTGGCCGGTGCGGGTCTTCTGTTTCTGAGCGGACTCGCCAGTGCCCAAGCGATGCCCGGATTGCCGGAAATGGACCAGCGAGCCACCAGGATACGCCACCTTCACCTGCCTTATACCTTCCAGCCGTTTCTGAACGAAGAGGCATGGTTGCGACGGGCCGGGGATCTGCGGCGCCAGATACAGGTCAGCGCCGGGTTGTGGCCGCCGGTGGAGAAGAGTCCCCTGAAGGCGCGGATCTTTGGAAGGGTTTCCAAGGGGGACTACTCCATCGAGAAGGTCTTCTTTGAAAGCTATCCGGGGTTTTACGTTACCGGAAACCTCTACCGTCCACTGGGGAAGAAGGGGCCCTTCCCGGGAATCCTGACTCCCCATGGTCATTGGGCTTACGGGCGGCTGGAAAATCAGTCCCTGGCCTCGATGCCGGGCCTCGCAATCAACCTGGCCAGGCAAGGCCACGTGGTTTTTGCCTACGACATGTTGGCCTACAACGACAGCCGCCAGGTCAAGGATCACCGCCGTCCGCTGGACCGAAGCTTCAGCCTGTGGGGCATCGACTGGCTGGGGATTCAGCTCTGGAACAGCATCCGCTCGGTGGATTTTCTGCAGTCGCTGCCGGACGTGGACCCCGACCGGATTGGTTGCACCGGGGCTTCGGGCGGCGGGACCCAGACCTTTTTGCTGACCGCGGTCGACGATCGGGTCAAGGTCTCGGCGCCGGTCAACATGATTTCCCACTACATGCAGGGCGGCTGCATCTGCGAGAACCAGGCCAACCTCAGGCTCGACACCAACAACATGGAGATCGGGGCCCTGATGGCTCCCAGGCCGCTGTTGATGGTCTCGGCCTCGGGAGATTGGACTCGGGAAACTCCCCGGGTGGAATTTCCCGCCGTTCAGAGCGTCTATCGCCTGCTGGGCGCGGGCCACAAGGCGCAGACCATGCAGTCCATGGCCGATCACAACTACAACCGGGAAAGCCGGGAGGCCGTCTATGCCTGGTTCGGCCGCTGGCTGCTGGGGGAGACAGACGCCAGCGAGTTCAGCGAGAAGCGCTTTCGCCTGGGAAGTCCCTCGGAGTTCCTGGTCTTCTTCGGTCGTGACCTTCCCGAATCCGCGGTCACCGAGGAGGAGATGCTGGCCTCGCTGAAGGACAGCTACCGGCGGCAGATCGACGATCTCCGGCCGCGGGACTCCGAAGGCCTGTCCCGCTTCCGGGAGCTCATGGCCCCGGCGCTGCAGTACGCCCTGGCTGTCGGCTATCCGGATCCCGGCGAAGTGGTGGCTGTTCCCGCCCCCTCTTCCAAGCCGGGTGCGAGCCAGGAGTTTTACATCGGCCGGGCAGGTCGGGGGGACCGGGTGCCGGCCGCTCTATGGTTCCCAAGGGGGAAGCGCAGGAATCTGACGGCCACGCTGCTGGTCCACGCCGAGGGCAAGGCGGCGCTGGAGGCGCCGGGCGCATCCTGGGTTCAGCCACTTCTGGACCGTGGACACCTGGTGATGGCCATTGACGCCTTCAACACGGGCGCGGCCAAGGCCAGGCGGGACATGAGCGACCCGTTTTTCACCACCTACAATCGGACCGACGATTCCAATCGGGTTCAGGACATTCTGACGGCCGTCGCCTACCTCGAGCGCCGGCCGGATGTGGCCCAGGTGAACCTGGCGGGTGTGGGGAAGGGGGGACTGTGGAGTCTGCTGGCCCGGGCGCTTGCTCCGCAGCTCCACCGCACCCTGGTGGACGTGTCCAATTTCTCAAGCGAGGAGGACGGGGCCTATCTGGAGCATCTCTACGTTCCGGTGCTGAGGCGGGCGGGAGACTTCAAGACCGCCGCCATGCTGGCGCCGGCGACGCCACTGCTGATTCACAATGCGGGCGAGTCCTTCAATACCGATTGGTTTCGGCAGGCCTATGAGCTGGCCGGCAAGACCGATCTGTTGGAGATTGAGTCGGACGAACTCCCTCGGGAGCAGATCCTTTCCTGGCTGACCCAATCGGGCCCTTGAGGTCGGTAGGATCCCGGGTCCGAGCAGGCATGCGGAGGAAGCGCTCTCCCGGGGTGAGTCGGCCGGCCTGTCGCGCTGGAGCCCCTGGAACGCACCGAACCGGAGTCCCAAGCCATGGAGCATCACTTCACTCCCACCCGATACTACACCACCCTGGGGCCGCATCCGCCGGTGTTGCGGGTGGGCGACGGCGATACCCTGCTGACCACGACGGTGGACGCATGGGGGGTCGACCACCGGCGCGAGAAGGTGACGCCCAGAAGCAACCCTCAGACCGGGCCCTTCTACGTGGAGGGGGCCGAGCCCGGCGACACCCTGGCGGTGGACCTGGAGGAGATCCGGCCCAACCGCGCCTACGGGTTTTGCTATTCGGCAGTCGCGCCCAACGTGGTGGATCCCGATTACGTGCGCCAGTTGCCCCCGGCTCTGGTGGCGGAGTGGAAGGTGGATGCCGAGGTGGGGACCGCCACCCTGGTCGGCCCGGAATCCAAGCTGGGGCAGTTGGCGATTCCGCTGGAGCCCATGCTGGGATGTTTCGGCGTGGCGGCCAAGGGCGGGCAGGCCATCTCCACCGCAACCTCGGCCGAGCACGGCGGCAACATGGACTATCGAGGGTTTGTGGCCGGTGCCACGGTTTATTTTCCGGTCTTCGAGCCGGGAGCCCTGTTTTTTCTGGGAGACGGACACGCCGTGCAGGGGGACGGCGAGATTGTGGGCACCGGGATCGAGATTTCCATGGATGTCCGCGTCACCCTGCGGGTTCTCAAGGGGAAGTCGATCGGGTGGCCGCGGGGGGAGAACGACGAGTGGATCTTCACCGTCGGGAACGCCCGGCCGCTGGATCAGGCCACCCAGCACGCCACCACAGAGATGCTCCGCTGGTTGCAGCAGGATTATGGCCTGGACGGGCTGGGCGCCAATCTGCTCTTGTCCCAGTGCGTCCGCTACGAGCTGGGGAACATCTTCGATCCGGCCTATACCATGGTCTGCAAGTTGAACAAGGGGTTGTTGAGTGGACGGTGAGCGGGTTGACCGTGGCTTTAGCTAACCCGTATTTCCCATCGGAGGTCTGCCCGACGGCCCCCTATGTCGTCCGATCGAGAAAGACGCGCGGGGACCAGACTTCGACTGACCCATATCGCGTCTTTGTAAAGTCCCGTGTGTTGCCGGTGATCAGTACGGCGCTGGCAGCCGTGGCAGTCGCCAGATACACCTCATCGTCAGGGTCCCGGAGACCGAACAGGATGTTCGCCGGCTCTACGAAGACGGCCAACCGTTCAAGCTCTCTGATGACGAATTCCATGGCGTCTCGATACGGTGCTTGGCCGTGCCGTCCAGCGACAGCCTTGTATTCGGACAAGATGGGCTCGGACAGGACGATTTCGTGCCGTCGCACCGCCCTATCGATGACTTCACGGCAAGTGCCGTCGATTCGTGCCGCAGACACTAGAATGTTGCAGTCCAAGACAACCCTCATGTCCCGCGGTGGCTGCGTTCACGGCGCGAATTGGCTATTTCGGCGATCGTGTCTCTCATAATCTCGTCCTCGGAGCGCCCGAGATCCCTGGACGAAGGCTGAGCCGCCGCTAACTTGGCGGCAATGCGGTCGGCGGCCGCATCCCGGTCCACCACCTCTTTAGGTCTAAACAGAATGCCGTCGCCGACAAGGGTCGCCTCCATGATGTCGCCTTCACGAAGATCAATCCCTCTTCGGAGCTTGGCTGGAATGGTGACTTGGAACTTCGGCTTTACGGTTACGAACGGCATAGTAGCCTCACGGGCAATTTGTTGGAAAGTTGTACATTCATACCACTATTATCGGAATGTTGCAATTGGTAGATTGCAGTTGCCGCTTCGCGGATTGCTGGAATCCCCGGGCTGGCGCCCGGTACGCGTTCAGCGTTCTTCCGGGATCGCATTGGTTCCCCGGTAACTGAATATATTTGCGAAGGGAGGCATGCCCATGAGAACGATTTCGAGGCGTACCTTTGCCAGGAACATGGCTGTGCTGGCCGGGGCGGGGTTGTTGCCGTTCCAGGCAGGCTGTCGGAGGAGAGCAGCCAGTTCCCTGATTGCGGGCGTTCAGATCGGGGTTCAGAGCTACAGCTTTCGGGATCGGCCCTTCGAGGATGCCATCAATGCCATGGTCGAGGTGGGTATCGACAGCTGTGAGCTCTGGCAGGGACACATCGAGCCCAGGGGGCTGGAACCCGCCGACCTCCGCCGGTGGCGGCTGGAGACCCCGCTCAGCTTCTTCGAGGACAAGGGCCGCAAGCTGGAGCAGGCCGGCATCCGGCTCAACTCCTACAACTACAGCTTTCGGAAGAGCATGAGTCCCGAGGAAGTGGATCGGGGCTTTCTCATGGCCAGGGCCCTGGGCACCGATGTGATCACGGCTTCGGCGAGGCCCAGCCTGGCGTCCCTGATCGATTCCTTCGCCGGCAAGCACCGGATCAGGGTGGGGATGCACAACCACGCCCACGGAGACAAGGAGGATGTCTTCGACGGTCCGCAGGACTTTGCGGCGGCCATGGAGGGGAACTCTCCCTACATCTGCGTCAATCTGGACATCGGACACTTCGTGGCTGCCGGATTCGATCCGGTCGACTACATCGATCGGCACCACCAGCGGATTGTCGCCCTGCACCTCAAGGATCGCAAGAAGGGACTGGGCCCCCGATCGCCGGTGTTGAAGTTCGGGACCGGGGATACGCCCATCAGGGAGGTCCTGCAGCAACTGAAGGCGGGGAAGTACCCGATTCCAGCCAACATCGAGCACGAGATCAAGGGGCAACCCGCCCTGGAGGGAGTCAGGGAGTCCCTGGAGTACTGCAGGCAGGCACTGGCCTGATGGAGGTAGTTTTACACCCTCGCTCTCCCGCCCTCCAAACATCGCCCTTCCGGCTCAACTATTCAACCCCCGAACTTGGGGAATATCCTCTTTCCCTTGTAGCTTCTCAGCCCGCAGGAGCCGGCCGTCCGGAATCCGTTCTTCTTGAGTAAGGCCGCGGCACGCGCGGCGCGTCCACCGCCGTTTCAGGCGGTGACGATCAGCCTGTCTCTGGGCAGCTCGTCCAGGCGCTGCTCGAGCTGGCCGATGGGGATATTGATGTAGCCTTCCAGGGTACCCAGCTCTTCCAGCTCCCTGGGCTCCCGGACGTCCAGCAGCAGTGCCTCCTCCTGCATGAGCTTGTCCAGGTCGGCGGCGGCGACCCGCGGGGGCTTGTCGTCGGCAGGCACCGCGCCGGCACCGCCCGAGGAGCCCTCCGGTTGGCAGCCGGCGGCAGCAAAGGCCAGGAAGGGCAGGGCCACCCAGCCGGAAATCTGTTTTTTCATGGGACCTCCAGGTTGATAGGGGAGTGCGGAAGCTCCTTGGGGTTGGTTCAGGGTTTTACGATACTTCCGTCCTTGCGCCGCAGGTTGCCCCAGTGCAGGTCGAAGCTGGGATCGTCCCTGATCGGGAAGCGGGCCGCCAGCTTCTCGTCCAGGTCTACCCCGAACCCGGGCGCTTCATTGATGTAGACGTAGCCGTTCCTCTCCTGCGGGCTTCCGGGGAAGACGTCTCGCTCCGACTGGGTGAGGCCGTGAAACTCCTGGATGCCGAAGTTGTTGACGACCAGACCCAGATGAATATTGGCGGCGTGCCCCACCGGCGAGGTGTCGCCGGGGCCGTGCCAGGCCGTGCGAACCCGGAAGAACTCGCACAGATGGGAAAGCTTGAAGGCCATGCTGACGCCGCCGATCTGGGAGATGTGGACCCGGATGAAGTCGATCAGCCGCTGGCTGATGATGTCCAGCCATTCGTTGGGGTTATTGAACAGCTCGCCCATGGCGATGGGCGTGCTGCTCTGCTGGCGCAGGTGCTTGAAGTATCCGACGTCTTCCGGGGAGAGCGGATCTTCCAGGAAAAACATCCGGACCGGTTCCAGTTCCTTGGCCAACTGGATGGCCACAATGGGAGGCAGCAGCTCGTGGACATCGGTCAACAGTTCTACCTGTTCGCCGAACCGCTCCCGCAGCTTCCCGAAGAACCGGGGAAGCGCCCGGGCGAAGGGGGCCGCCTCCCAGATGCGTGTGCGCTGGTTGGCGGGTCGGGCCGCGTTTTCCGGACCGAGGGGAGGAGAGGCTTCCGGCACCACCGGCTCGCAGCGAATGTGCCGATAGCCCTGCTCCCGCAACTGCTGGAACGAATCGACCAGCTCTTCGAAGGTCCGGCCGCCGGCCGACCTGTAGGTGTCCACGGCCTGGCGGCTCTTGCCTCCCAGCAACTGGTAGACGGGCAGGCCGGTCCATTTTCCCAGGATGTCCCACAGGGCTGCGTCGACCCCGCCGAGGGCGTTGTTCAGGACCGGTCCGTTGCGCCAGTAGGAGCTGACGAAAGAGGACTGCCAGATGTCCTCGATATCCCAGGGGCTCTTGCCCACCAGAAACTGCTTCAGGTAGACATCCACGGCTGTCTGCACGGTGCGAATCCGCTGAGTGAAGGTGGCACAGCCCAGGCCGTACAACTCGGGTTCGCTGGTCGAGACCTTGACCACGGCCAGTCGGCGTCCGGCGGGCGCCGTGAGGATGCACTTGACATCGGTGATCTTGATGGGCGGGAGTCCGGAACGCTTCTGTTGAGCCGCCAGCAGGGAGGCTCCGGTGACAGACGGCCCAAGGGAACCCATTCCGGCGGCCAGCGCGCCCAGGGATCCGGCTTGCAACAGTTGGCGGCGTTTCATGATTCGATTCCTCCAGGAGAAATGGGGGCGGTCTCTATGGCAGCCACCCGAGAGCCGGCCCTTGTTTGGGTTGAGAACCAGAAGATGGGGCCTATCCTATCACGGCCGTCCGGGATTCTCGTGACGAGTAGAGGTCACCCCAATACCGGGAGCGTAGGACCGCCCCGGGACGGCGATTGACCCCGACAGGCGTATCGTTTAGGATGCGCTACGTTAGAGGGCTGGCCGCGTCCCGGAAAGTGGGCACGGGACGGGCCGGCCGGTAGCATTGGGAGCGTGGCCGCGCGCCTCCTGCCCGGCCAGGTAAAGTTCGGGCGGCGTGGTCAACTCAGGTTTAGGGAAGCACGGGATGGAAGGACCGAACACCCAACCAATTCGCGTGATGATCGCCAAGGTCGGATTGGACGGTCATGACCGGGGGGTCAAGATCGTGGCCCGCTGCCTGCGCGACGCCGGCATGGACGTCATTTACACCGGGCTCCACCGTACTCCCGAGGAAGTGGCTCTGGCCGCCGTCCAGGAGGACGTCGACATCCTGGGCATCAGCATCCTTTCCGGAGCTCAAATGACAGTGTTTCCCCGGGTTTTGGAGCTGCTTCGCGGGCAGCACGGCAGCGACATCGCCGTCGTGGGCGGCGGGGTGATGCCCGACGAAGACGTGGCGGAGCTCAAACGGTTGGGTGTGAGCGAGATCCTTCTCCAGGACACGCCGCCGCAGGCAATCGTCGAGTCCATGCGGCGCCTGGTTCAGGAGCGAGGCCCGCGGTGACGGAGGAGGTTTCCCATCGAGGACTGGTCGTTCCCACCGAACTACAACCCGGATTACCTGCCTGATCCCACCAGCAAGTACTGGTTCCCCCGGCGCGAGACCATGCCGCCGGAAGAGCGCAACGCGCTGATCCTGGAACGGCTGCAACGGGTCACGCAATACGCCTATGACCGTTCCTCCTTCTATCGCAGACATTGGGACAGGGCCGGTTTCCATCCCGATCACCTCGGGAGCCTGGAGGACTTCGAGGAGAAGGTCCCGGTTATCACCAAGAAGGACTTGAGGGAGTCCCAGGCCAGGTTCCCCAGTTTCGGCGACTACCTCTGCATTCCCGAAGAGGAGATCCACCACATCCACGGCACCTCCGGGACCACGGGGCAGCCCACCGCCTTCGCCGTCGGCAGAGGCGACTGGGCGACCATCGGCAACGCCCACGCCCGGATCATGTGGGGTATGGGACTGCGGCCGGGAGACACCATCTTCATCGCCTCCCTCTTCAGTCTCTATATGGGATCCTGGGGAGCCCTGATCGGCTCCGAACGGTTGCGGGCCAGGTCCTTTCCCTTCGGAGCCGGCGCGCCCGGGATGACGGCGCGTGCGGTGGGGTGGCTGCGGCAGTTCAAGCCCACGGCCTTCTATTCCACGCCCTCCTATGCCCTCCACCTGGCGGAGACGGCCAGGAGCCAGGGAGTCGACCCCGCTGAACTGGGGCTCAGGATCATGTTTTTCTCGGGGGAGCCGGGGGCGTCGGTGCCTGGCGTGCGGGACCGGATTCAGCAGGCCTTTGGAGCCCGGGTGATCGACTCCGGATCCATGGCCGAAGTGACCCCCTGGATGAGCTGCGCCGGCACGGCCGAGACCGACGGCATGCTGCTTTGGCAGGACCTGGTCTACACTGAAGTGTGCGATCCGGCTACCTTCCGGCGGGTCCCCTTCGGTCAACGCGGCACGCCCGTCTATACCCATCTGGAGAGGACCTCGCAGCCCATGATTCGATTGCTCTCGGGGGACCTGGCCCTGTGGGAGGAGGGGCCCGGTCCCTGCGGGCGCACCTATCCGCGCTTGCCCAACGGAATCTTTGGCCGCATCGACGACGCCTTCACCATTCGAGGCGAGAACGTCTATCCCAACGAAATCGATGCGGCGCTCAATTCGATGGCCGACTACGGGGGAGAGCACCGCATCGTGATTTCCCGAGAGCGGACCATGGATGAGCTGTTGGTCCAGGTGGAGCCCACCCGGGCGGTCATGGGGTCCGGTCAAGAGGCCCTGAGGGCTTTCCGGGACGAGACGGCCGGCCTGCTGCGGCGGATGTTGGGGATTCGGGTTCGGGTGGTAGCGCTGCCCCCCGACTCCTTGCCCAGGACCGATTTCAAGGCGAGGCGGGTGGTGGATGATCGCGACGTGTTTCGCGAGCTCAACCGGAAACTGGAGAAGGAGCGTTAAATCATGGTAAGGGCGATTCCGCCTCTGGCGCTGGTGCAACCGGTTCTGGAAGGACGGCTGTCGGCCATCGCCAGGATGATCACCCATGCGGAGTCGGGGGAGGAAGACTGCCAGGACGCCCTGGCCGAGATCTACCGCCATACCGGCAAGGCGCACGTGGTGGGAATCACCGGCGTGCCCGGAAGCGGCAAATCGGCGCTGGTCACGCAGCTCTGCAAGGCCCTGAGAGCCGGCGAGCGTAGCGTGGGAGTGATCGCCATCGATCCCTCCAGCCCCTTTTCGGGCGGGTCCATCCTGGGAGATCGGATTCGCATGAACGAGCTGGTGACCGACCCCGGCATCTTCATTCGCAGCATGGCCACCCGGGGAGCCCTGGGCGGGTTGGCCCGGGCCTCGCTGAGTGGAGTCGACATCCTGGACGCCGCCGGATACGATGTGGTCCTGATCGAGACCGTTGGCGTGGGTCAGGATGAGATCGACGTGGTCCAGGCCGTCCATACCACCCTGGTGGTGTCGGCCCCCGGCCTTGGCGACGACATTCAGGCCATCAAGGCGGGGGTGCTGGAGATTGCCGACATTCACGTGGTGGGCAAGTGCGATCGGTCGGACGCCCATCGAACCGTCACCGACCTCAAGAACATGCTGGCCATGGGTCATCGCGACGGCCAGGGGTACGGCTGGCAGGTGCCCCTGATCCCCACCAGCTCCGTCAGCGGGGAAGGCATTCCGGAGCTGCTGGCCGCCATTGACGACCACCTGGAAGCGCTGACCTCCTCGGGCGAGCTGGAGCAGCGCCGCCGCCGCATTGCCCAGACCCGGTTGTTGAAATCGGCCGAGAACATATTGAGAGACCAGTTTCACCGCCACCACGATCGCCAGATCTCCGAGCTCACCGACCGGATGATGTCCGGAAGGGCCCATCCTCATGCGGCCGCGCAAACCCTGCTGAATCAATTTCGTAGCGAGAGGAAGCCATGAAAGAGACCAAAGAGGCCCAGACCATCGAGAACCTGGCCGAGCAACTGCAGGACTGGGAAGGCGGGGAGGTCGCCAGCTTCCTGGCCCGCCAGCCGGAGCGGCAGGAGCAGTTCTCCACCCTCGGCGGATTTCCGGTCAAGCGGGTCTATACGGCCCTCGATTTACAGGATGTTCCCCAGGAGGAGGTCGGCCTGCCCGGTCGCTATCCCTTCACCCGGGGACCCTACCCCACCATGTACCGGGGCCGGCGGTGGACCATGCGCCAGATTGCCGGCTTCGGGACCGGGGCCGATACCAACAAGCGCTTCAAGTACCTGATCCAGCAGGGCCAGACGGGACTCTCCACCGATTTCGACATGCCGACCCTGATGGGATACGACTCCGACCATGCCATGAGCCGGGGAGAGGTGGGGCGAGGGGGAGTGGCCATCGACACCCTGTCCGACATGGAGGATCTCTTTGCCGACATCGACCTGGAAGAGATCTCGGTTTCGATGACCATCAACCCGTCCGCCTGGATCCTGCTGGCCATGTACGTGGCCCTGGCAGAGAAGCGCGGGTTCGACCTCAATCGCTTGTCGGGGACGATTCAGGCCGACATGCTGAAGGAGTACATGGCCCAGAAGGAGTGGGTCTTTCCCATTGCTCCTTCGGTCCGGATTGTCAGGGACTGCATCTCCTACTGCGCAGAAAGAATGAAGCGCTACAACCCGGTCAACATCTGCGGGTACCACATCAATGAGGCCGGGGCCTCTCCCCTGCATGAGCTGGCCTTCACCCTGGCCAACACCATCGTCTACGTGGAAGAGGTGGTCAAGACCGGCATGCCGGTGGACCAGTTCGCCCCCCGCCTGTCCTTCTTCTTTGCCTGCGGATCCGACTTCTTCGAGGAGGCGGCCCGCTTTCGCGCCGTACGACGGGTCTTTGCCACCATCATGCGCGAACGCTTCGGGGCCACCAATCCTGCCTCCATGCGCCTCCGGTTCCACTGCCAGACAGCCGCGGCGACCCTCACCAGGCCCCAGTACAAGGTCAACATCGTCAGAACCGCCCTGCAGGCCCTGGCGGCCGTGCTGGGCGGGGCGCAGAGCCTGCACACCAACGGCATGGACGAGGCCTTTTCCATTCCCACCGAGGAGGCCATGAAGATCGCGCTGCGCACCCAGCAGGTCATCGCCGAGGAGTCCAACGTGGCCAACGTGGTGGATCCGCTGGGCGGCTCCTACTACGTGGAAAAGCTCACCGACCAGTATGTCCAGGCCATCCAGGCCATCCTGAAGGAGGTGGATGAGCGGGGAGGCACCGTGAAGCTGATCGAGGAGGGATGGTTCCAGCGGAAGATCGCCGAGGACGCCTACGAGACGGCCCTCAGAAAGCAGTCGGGCGAAAAGCCGGTCATCGGAGTCAACCGCTACGTGGAGGAAGAGGAGACCCTCGACTTGGAGGTGCACCCCTACGATCCCAAGTCGGCCGAGCGCCAGATCGAACGGACCCGGCAGGTCCGGGCGAACCGGGATGAGGCCGCGGTTCGGGAGCTGCTGGAGCGGCTCAAGGCGGTGGCGCGGGACGAGTCGCAGAACATCCTGCCGGTAACCGTCGAGCTGGTCAGGCAGGGAGCCTCCATGGGCGATATCGTCGAAACCCTCAAGCAGGTCTGGGGAACCTACCGGGAGACTCCGGTATTCTGATTCCTATTCAGACGCCATGAACTGTCGCAAACCATGGATCCGGCTGGCAGCCGTCGGGTGTTGCTTCCTGGCGGGAGTCCTGCTGCCGGCCGCGTCAGCCGCCCAGGACCCCAACGCGGTCTTTTCCAACCCCCGCCACCAAAAGGCAACCGAGCTGATGCGTGTCGGCAACTACGCCCAGGCCGAAGCCGTTCTGGACGCCGCGGTCAAGGCTGCACCCACGCCCGACGCTTACGGTCTGCTGGGCTACGCCCGCGAGATGCAGAACCGGTTCGCCGCCGCCGAGAAGGCCTATCGGGAGTCGATGCGGCTTGGCCCCGACTTTTTCTTCGGCCGGGTTCGGCTCGGCATTGTCCTGACCAGGCAGAAGCGGAACCGGGAAAGCATCGAGGTGCTGCGGCCGATCGAGACGGCACTCCACCGCCATCCCGAAGCGCTCTTTCATCTCTGCCTGGCCTACCTGGAAACAGGGGATGCGGCAAAGGCCGCCGCCGCGGCTGAAAAAATGGAGGCCTTCGGTCCGGAAATGGCGCTGCGGGCGGCCAAGCTGTTTGTCTGGAAGGAGAGGTTTCCGGAATCTCTGCCTCTTCTGAGCAGAGTGGCGGAGGCCAGTCCCGGGTCGGCCGAGGCCAACTATCTGCTGGCAACCGCCCTGTTTCGAACCGACCAGACGGGACGGATGTGGTCCTACCTGGAGAAGGCCCACCGGCTGGATCCCAACTCGGTGCCGATCCTGCTGCTTTACGGCAGCGGGTTGCTGGCCGAGGGCAAGTTCGGCCAGGCCAGGGAGCGCCTGTTGCAGGCTCAAGCTCTGCGGCCGCAGGATCCACGCCTCCGCTTTCTGCTCGGCAAGGCCCTGATTGGAGAGGGCGACCATGCCGGGGCCATTGCCCAGTTGGAGGCTCTGGTGAAGCAGGATCCCGACAAGCCGGAGGTCCATCTGCTGTTGCTGAGCGCCTACCGCTCCAAGGGAGACATTCAAGCCACCACCCGTCAGGCCCGCCAGGCGGTGCGGAAGTTTCCGGGGCACCTCGAGTCCCAACTGGAAGCCGGGATGGACTTGCAGACGGTGGGTGAGTTCGAGTTGGCGGAGCAGGCTCTGCGGCGGGCGGTGGATCTATCCGAAGGCAAGCCGGCGGCCCGGCGCAAGGCCCGATTCAACCTGGCGACGGTGCTGGTCAAGCTGGGCCGGGACGATCGGGCCGTGCCGCTCTTGAAAGAAGTGGCGGATGCCGATCCCGGGGAAGTGGACGCCCGGGTGGAGTTGGGAGACAGCTACCTGCGGACGGGCGACTACGACCAGGCCGTCAAGGTGCTGCAAGAAGCCGTTGCCCGGGATCCCAAGAACAAGCGGGGACACCTGCTGTTGGGCAAGGCCTTCACCCGGCTGGGCCGCCATGAGGAGGCCGGCCGGTACTTCCAGGCCTTTCAGGAGTTGGAGTTGGAGTAGGGGGCGTTGTTGAACAACTGGAATTACTTGGATCGGCGGTTTCTGAATTCCGGTTATTCAACAGTGTCCGCCGCCCACTGACCGAAGTTATTCCAGTAATTCAACAACGTCTCCCTGTTACGATCCCTATCAATCTTGACTTTCCTCTCCCTTGCCCCATAGCCTATTTCCCCAAAAAACCAAATATCCAAGAACCAAAAAGAGTAAGGGACCATGAAGCTTATTGGCTTGATTCTTGTTGTGCTTGTGTCTTCTTTACATGGAGAGGAACTTGATTCAAAGGACCTGAATATTCCTGTGGATCGAGACGGGCGGTCGATTTTCCGATATGCTTTTCCGATTCATGTAGTTCCAACGATGGCCAACAGTCCTGGTCGATTTGGAGCGTACTTCAAAACCCGAGTGGTGATCTATAACCCAACAGACTTTCAGTACACAATCTATGCGACTTTGTACGGGAAGAATGGGGAGATCGATACTAGAAGTATCGAAATGGACTCGGATTTCTTTTGGGTTTGGGACAATTTCCTAGAGCAAGTGTTCGGGTATCGTGGTACTGGAGCGGTTGAATTTGATGCGTGGTTCGATCCCCCCGGAGGGTCAAGCGACTTTGATTTTACCGTGCAGGCCGAGGTGTACACGGATTCTCCAAATGGCCGTTACTCTACTCTAGTGGTGAATGGGGAGGGCGCAGAGGATTTTAGACTAGGGACTTCAACAGTTTTGGAGGACGGGCAGATTGCAATCAATCCTGGTCTGTCTTCAACTTCTGACCAGAGGGTCAATGTCGGCATTTTCAATGACGATCGCTCAAGAAAGACTTTTGTTGCATTTGTCGTCAATCAAGGGGAGATCGTTCAGACCATTGAATTTGATGTTCCAGGCAAAGGCTGGTCCCAGAAGGCGGTCACGGCCAAGTTCGAAACTGGAGCCATTGGTTGGGGATGTTTGCAGGAATATTGCAGTGGGTATCCGTGGGTAGTGACAGTTAACAACAAGTCAAACGACGGTGTTCTCATACAACCCATGACATACGATCCTCCAGAGAATTCGGCCTCGTCATCATCCAAAACGCATCGGTTGCTGCGGCAGCAGTTGTGGCAGATTCGGGACATTCGCTCTCCCAAGTAGACGAATAGAAGAAAGTCATGAATCTTGCAACAGACGTTGAAGCCGGGAGGCTGGTTCGTGAGTCTTTTAAACTGATAGCCGTGATTTTTGACCACCTGGATTGATAATTCACTGTTCTTGAATTCTTTGGCCACTCGTGGGTAGTAGGGGACGTTGTTGAATTACTGGAATTACTTGGATCGGCGGTTTCTGAATTCCGGTTATTCAACAGTGTCCGCCGCCCATTGACCGAAGTTATTCCAGATATTCAACAACGTCCCCCTGTCAGTTCCCAATTGCCAGCAAGTGCCGGTCGGTTCTGAAGTACCAGCGGCCCTCCACCAGGGCAGGGGATGCCAGCACGGGGGCCTCCAGTCGATTCACCCGGAGCAGCTCGAAGGTTTTTCCCGCCTTGAGCACGAAGGTCTCGCCGGCGTCGTTGGTGAAGAACACCTTGCCGTCCACTCCAACAGGGGAAGCAGAGAAACCCTCTGACTTGGGCTCGCCCAGGCGGCCCTGCCAGAGAACCTTCCCGGTGACGGCCTGATAGCAGGTGGCCACGCTCACCATGTCGTTCACCTGGTACAACAGGTCGTCGTAGAGCAGTGGCGAGGGGACGAAGGAGGCTCCCTTGGACTGCTTCCAGGCCAGGTGGGTCTGGGTGACATCCCCCGACCCGCCCGGACGGATCGCCAGCGTTGGCCCGGCCCGGCCCGACACACAGAAAACCAGCCCGTGACCCACTACCGGAGTGGGGATGACCTCGGCCAGATTGCCCTCGCAGTGCCAGAGCGCCTTGCCGCTATCCGGATTGTAAGCGGTGACCCGCGCCTGGCTGCTGACAATCAGCTCGTCGCGGTCTCCGGCCCGGATGACGATGGGCGTGCCCCAGCCGACGCTGGCCTTGCGTTCGGTCTTCCAGAGCGTCTTGCCGGTCCGCTTGTCGAACGCGGCCACGAAGGCCCCCTGGCGCTGGTCCTCGTAAAGGTAGACCTTGTCCTTGTAAAGAACCGGCGAGCCGGCCGACCCGTGGTAGTTCTGGATCGTTCCCAGGCTGTGGCGCCACACGACCTTCCCCTGGAAATCCACGGCCGCCAGCCCCTGGTTTCCGAAGGAGGCGTAGACGATTTGCCCGTCGGTGACCGGCGTGCCCGAGGCGTGAGAGTTTTTCCAGTAGACCTTGCCGGGCTCGCCTGCAGGGAGGGTGGATTCCCAGAGGAGCTTTCCGTCGGATCGCCGATAGCACAAGACCGAGGGGAGTTTTCCGCCATCCCGGGCCGTGGTCAGAAAGATCCGGTCCGCCCACACGATCGGGGAGGAATTGCCTCGCCCCGGTACCTCGACCTGCCACAAGACGTTTTGGGTGGCCGACCAGGTATCGGGGTAGCCCGTTCCCACCGCCAGGCCCTGGCCGGTCGGACCTCGCCAGCGGGACCAGTATCGATTGGCTTCTCCGCCGGAAAGTATCATGTGGATGCCGTCCCGGGACGGACTGCCCGGGAGAGGGCCGGCGGTTTCGACCTCGACGGCGATAACGGCCGTCAGGAACAGGGCCAGGGTAATTGACAGGTACCGACCGGACATGGGGCGACCTCCGTGCTGGACTGGTGAAATGGGGGCAAGACCCACTATAGGGACAAGGGGGCTGGTTACGCCACGGAAAATTCGGCACGGAGGGATATTCCTCCCACCAGGTCAGTGCTGATGCAGTGGGGGGCACTGGGTCGGCGCCGAGGATCGAATTTTCCTCATTATGAAAATCGATGCACAGGATGCCCAGGATGGACAGGACGAGAGGGTCCTGCACGAGAAACCGGCTTGGCAGATGATCCGGTTAAGGTTTAGGGATGCCCAGGGTTACAGGACGCCAGACTCCTAAAACCGAATCCCGTAAATCCTGTTCATCGATGTAAATAGTCCCTCTCTTCCTCGTAAGATTGTCGGGCACCCGGAACGAGGAGATCTTTTGGCGAGTGGCGACGGGTGTGCCACAATGCTCACGCAGACGGTGGCTTGCCGGAATGGCTTGAATCCTATAGATTTCACCGGGCCGCTTGCCCTAAAGGAAACGGTCGACTCCATCCCGTCGGGTCCCCATTGATTCGTTCGGGACGCTCCTTCGGCATCGAGACGCCGCCGTCCCCCGGCTCGATCCTCATTCCCCTTCGGCCGACCTCATGAACTCCAGGCTCAAGCAATTCCTTCTTTCCCTGGCCAAGGTGGTACTGGGGATCGCGGTCCTCGTGGCCGCGGGGAACGAGGTATTGGGATCGCTGTCCAGGATGGAGTCCTCCCAGGTCCGGTATTCGGCACCGATTCTAGGCCTCAGCCTGCTCTGCTACCTGGTGGGAATGGCCGTGTTTGCCGAGTTCTGGCGGCGGGGGGTGGGCGCGCTTGGAGGGAAACTGCCCCGATTGGATTGCCATTTCGCCTATTTTGTCAGTCAATTGGGCAAGTATGTTCCCGGCAAGGCCTGGGTGATTCTGATCCGATACGGACTGATCGGAAAGAACCGCTTGAGCTTCAGGGCGGTGACCGCCTCCAGCGTCTACGAAACCTTTAACGTGATGGGTTCCGGGGCGCTGCTCTCTTTTCTGGTGTTGCTGCTCCTGGGTGGCGATACGGTCCTGCTGTGGCTGGCGCTTGGTCTTTCCGCGGCGCTGTTGGTTGCTTCCCATCCCCCGGTATCCGGTTGGATTGCCAAAGTGGCAGGTTGGGGATCGGGCAGTGAGGAACAACCCTTGCCGGTGCCTTCCTGGAGGGTGTTCTGGAAAGCGACTCCTCTGCTGATTCTGGGCTGGATCCTGGCCGGCGCCAGCTTTCCCCTGGCGGGAGCCGGCATCGGAGTGCACTACCCCGGGCCGAGTGAAGTGGTGTTGGCGGGAGCGGCTTCGGGGCTGGCGGTTGCCGCCGGGTTCGTGGTCCTGGTGGCTCCGGCGGGTTTGGGGGTTCGCGAATGGCTGCTGGTGCAGGCCCTGGGCCCATCGGTAGGGGAAGGACCGGCGGCGCTGGTTGCGGTTGCGGCCAGGGGCTTGCAGGTTTGCGGCGAGTTGGGGATGGCGGGCGTCCTCTATGGCCTGAGAAAGACAGGGGGACCGCATGCTTAGTATCGTGATCCCCGCCCGCAACGAAGAGGACAGCCTGGAACCTCTCCACCGGGAGATCGACTCGGTGCTGGAGGCGGCCGCCCTGCAGGCTGAAATCATCTTGGTGGATGATGGGTCCACCGATGGCACCTGGTCCAGGATCGTGGCCCTGGCCGAGAGGGATGCCCGAGTGCGAGGCATTCGCTTTCGCCGAAACTTTGGCAAGGCAGCAGCCCTCAACGCCGCATTCGCCAGTGTCCGAGGCGATGTGGTGATCACGCTTGACGCCGACTTGCAGGACGATCCCGCCTCGATCCCCCGGCTGATTCAGAAGCTCGAGGAGGGCTTCGACCTGGTTTCAGCCTGGAGAAGGGAGCGCTTCGATCCCTGGCACAAGCGGATTCCAAGCCTCCTGTTCAACTGGCTGGTCGGAATCTTCAGTGGCCTGAAGTTGCATGATCACAACTGCGGCCTGAAATGCTACCGGTCCGAGGTGGTCGAGGAGATCCGCCTGTTCGGGGAATTGCACCGCTTCATCACCTTGCTGGCTCATCGGAGCGGATTCCGTGTCACCGAAATTGAAACACTGCATAGACCCCGGCTCTTCGGTCGCTCGAAATACGGGGCGTCCCGACTCTTGACGGGGTTGCTGGACCTCTCGACCCTGGGCTTTCTGGGCAGCTTCCGGCAGCGTCCCATCCATCTGCTGGGCGGGGTGGGACTGCTGGCCTTTGCCGCGGGGGTATTGGGATTGGCCTATCTGGCCGGCGTGTGGTTCTCGGGTGGGGAGCCCATCGGCTCCCGGCCCCTGCTGATCTACTCGGTGGCCGCCCTGGTCGTGGGGGGGCAGATGATGACCCTGGGCATCCTGGCGGAACTCATCACCTCTGCAGGTTCGAGGTTCGGGCAGGGGGACCCGCTCCCCTACAGCATCTCCGAAAGGATCGGCGAGCCCTGAGGGGGCAGGCCCTACTCTTCATCGGATCAGCGGATACAATCCGAAGTTGCGAAGGCCAAGCCCTGCGCAAAATCATGAACAACCAAGGCAATTTCACCTCGCTGATCGTTTTGGTGGCCGTCGGACTGATCTTTGGATCGCTGCTTCGGCTGCAACCTGTTTCCAGCTCCAACGACAGGTCCCGCTGGAGCACGGTCTGGAGTCTGAACGCCGGACAGGGCTACGTCATTGACGAGACTCCCTACCCGACCATCGACAAGGTCAAACGCGGGGACCATTTCTATTCCAGCAAGCCGGCCCTGATGCCGACTCTGATCGCGGGCCTGGTCTGGGCCATCGGCCCGGTAACCGGAATGACACTTCCGGAAAACCAGGACTTTATCGTGCGGTTCGTGCTGGTCCTGGTCAATCTGATCCCTTTTGCCTGGCTGCTGGTGCTCTACTCCCGCCTGCTTCAAAGGCTGGGCTTTGACACCTCCACCGTTCTCTACTGTCTTTGCGCCGCCGGCCTGGGCACCTATCTGACGGCCTACAGCGTAACGCTCAACAACCACACCATGGCGGCCATCGCCGTCTTCTTCGCGCTCTACTGTTTCATTCGGATTGTCTATGAAGGGCAGAGAGAGTGGAAGTACTTCGCGGTCTGCGGGTTGTTCTCCGCCTGGGCCGTGGCCAACGAGATGCTGGCCTTGCCCCTGGCTCTGGTTGTGATGGGATGGCTGTTTCGGACATCCCCCAAAGCCACGGCCACCTGGTTTCTGCCGCCTGCCGTCCTGTTGGGCGCCGCCTTCATGATTACGCTTTACCTGTCGACCGGCGGGTTGCTTCCTTACTACCTGTACTTCGATACGCCGCTCTACCAATACGAAGGGAGTTATTGGAACCAACCCAAGGGAATCGACGCTGCCGACGACCCCAAGTGGTTCTACCTGTTCAATCTCATCCTGGGGCACCACGGAATTCTGAGCCTGACCCCGGTGTTCATCCTCTCCTTTGCCGGATTCTTCGTCAAAGACAGGTTGCAGGGAATTCACCGGTTGGGGGCGGTGCTCACCGCGGCCATGGTGGTCTTCTACACGCTGCACACCAACAACTACGGAGGGAATTGCCAGGGTGCGCGGTGGCTTTTCTGGTTGATCCCCTTCTGGTTGCTCACGCTCCCCGCGGTCGTCCGACAGGTTTTGCCCATCCGTCGCTACAGGTGGATTGCCTATCTGCTGTTGATCGTCTCGCTCGCCTCGATTGGCTTTGCCATGAGCGGGCACAAGGAGATCGGACGCCCGGGCCCCTGGAGTTCCTCCTGGCTGCATCTGGCCATGCGCTCGGCGGGATGGATCGATTACTGAAATCGACAAATATGGCGTCCCGTAGGGGATTTGAACCCCTGTTGCCGCCGTGAAAGGGCGGTGTCCTAGGCCAGACTAGACGAACGGGACGTGGAGGTGGGTTCGGCAGGCAGCCCGTGTGGCGGTCAGGCCGGCTGCAGGTTGCGGTCATTGGTTGGGTCTGGTGAGCCGTGCTGGGCTCGAACCAGCGACCCTCTCCTTAAAAGGGAGATGCTCTACCAACTGAGCTAACGGCCCCCGCAAAAACTGAGCTATCTTAGAGGCAACTCTCAGGGCTGTCAAGGTCCGCTTGAGGATCGTTGGAGATGGCAGTGGCCGCCATTCTCTCCCGCACTTTGCCGCGCCCTGACGCCCCGGTTCGGTTCCTTGACTTCGGGTACCAACCATTGTATATTCCAGTCCGTTTTGAGCCGGGCTCGCCGGGCTGTAACGGGCGGTTAGCTCAGCTGGGAGAGCACATCCCTTACAAGGATGGGGTCACTGGTTCGAGCCCAGTACCGCCCACCAGGGTGAGGCGTCATTTACGCGGGGTCGTAGTTCAGTTGGTTAGAACGCTGGCCTGTCACGTCAGAGGTCGCGGGTTCGAGTCCCGTCGGCCCCGCCATCTATCGCGCCTATGGGGCTGCAAAAGGAATATGTCCGCTACCTCTCGCAGCGGGTTGTGAATGAGTTGGTCAAGCGGGAAATGATTGAGATTCCCGTTCAGTCCCCTCTGCGGGATCAGGTGTTGGCGGTGATGGCTGAAGAACTGAGCGTGGAGGATCGCATCAACGAGGAGGCCAGAACTCTGCTGCAGCAATACGCGGAACATATGCGACAAACCGGAGTGTCCTATCACGAGATGTTCAAGATGGTGAAGAACCGGCTGGTCAAGGAAAAGAAGGTGATTCTTTAAGCCCCCATGCGCTTGAGCCGCGACAAGATCAACAAGCTGGCTCATGTGGTGACGGATGAGCTTGTGGTTCGCGACGAGGTGGAATTCGTCGAGGACCGGAATACCATTCGCCTGGAAATCGTGAAGATTCTGAACGAGGAGATGAAGAAGGAGGAGGGTCTGGACCAGGAAGCCAGAAGGAAGATCGAGTCCCAGAAAAAGACGGTTCCCGAAGGCAGCCTGGAGTGGGACATCCTCTATCGCAAATACTACGCCGATGAGTTGAAGAAGCTGTAGCCCGATTCGATTCCTGTGGAATCCTCAAACAAAAAAGCCAGCGAACCGAAAGGTCGCTGGCTTTTTTGTTAGGTGTTTCCGCAGTTGCCCTACTTCCTGCGTTTCAGGGTGGGACGCTCCTCGTCGTCCGCCGGGTCGTCCGAGACTTCCTCCACTTCCCCGCTAGTGCGCCGCTTCAGGGACGGGCGGCCCGATTTTTCGTCCTTCTTGGGTCTGCTGGCATTTTCCAGCGCCAGGAGCTTGGCCTTGATCCGGCCAAACTCCGAGGTGTTGATGACGTACTGATCCTTTTCCGGGAGCAAGTTGGCGATGTTCTTCTGGGTCTTGACGATACGATCGCCGGTCGGGGGATGCGTCCGAAAAGCCTTGGCCAGCTTGCCCGGCTTCTTTTTCTCCAGAGACTGAATCTTCTCGAAGAAGGAAACCGAGGAGGTCGGATCGTACCCGGTCTTGTACAGGTACTGCAGCCCCAGAAAATCGGCTTCGGTTTCGGCTTTCCGGCTGAAATGCAGGAACTGCAGGGGGATCAGGAATCCGGCGGCCTGGTAGAGACCGTAACCGAGGGCGCCGCCCATGAAGATCAAAGGCAGCATGGCGTAGTTGGCGATCTGGCCCTTGGTGGCGTTCTCGGTCCCATGGCGAGCGGTGACGTGGGCTATTTCGTGGGCCATCACGCCGGCCAGCTCCGACTCCGAGTCTGCCGAGGTGATCAACCCGGAGTTGACGTAAAAGAATCCGCCGGGCAGAGCGAAAGCATTGACCTGGTCGGAATCCACCACCTTGATGGTGAACGGCACCTTGGAATCGGAATTGCGAACCAGGTTCTGGCCGACCCGGTTCACGTACTCATTGATTTCCGGGTCGGTGACCAGCTTGACCTGCTGCTCGATCTGCATGGATAGCCGCTTGCCCAGGGCGATCTCCCGCTCGATCGAGTAGAAGTTCAAGCTGCGTTTGTTGATTTCCCGGTTGCCGACGTTCTCCAGGTCGGCATTCTTCTTTTTCTTTTTCTTCTTTTCGGCCAGAAGGGGACTGTGGATCCCGAATCCGAGAAATGCCGCCAAGGTCATGGCCAATAGCTGCCTGAGCCTACGCTTCATCGAACTCGCTCCTCTCGTGGTCATCACCGCCGGTGACCAATCCTGGTAAACCGACAATCAAGGATATTTTAACACCAATACAGCCTCTTGTCAGATTTCCGCATGGGAAATCAGTGGAGGCTCTGTGGCGCGGATTCGTGGGGTTTCGGCGGGGCGGGATCGGAACTTGGGGAAGGGGCCGGCTGTGCATCGGGGCTTTCCCGGGGGGCTTGCTTCCAGGTGTAGACAATGCGGTGGATGACGGTCAGGTTGCTCATGACGGCCATGACCCAAAGGACCGGAGCCATCTTGCCGGACAGGGCGCCGATGATGATCAGAACCAGCCGCTCCGGGCGCTCCATGAAGCCGACCTTGCAGCGCTCGATCAATGACTCTGCCCGGGCGCGGGTATAACTGGTCATGACGGCGCCGATCATGACGATGCCGGAGAGCAGCAGATAGGTCATCTGTTCTGCTCGGGCATAGTGAATCAGCAGTCCCAGGAAGAGGGCCATATCGGAGTAGCGATCCAGGACCGAGTCGAAGAACGCGCCGAACTTGGTGACTCTGTTGGTTATCCGAGCCAGGCGCCCGTCCAGCATGTCGAAGATGCCCGAGAATATGATCACGATTCCGGCATCGAAGAACCTCCCCTGGGCCAGAAACCAGGCCGCCAGCAGAGTGATCAGAAATCCGACAAAGGTGAGCACATTGGGACTGACCCCCAGCCGGGATATCAACCCGACCATGAAGTTGAGGATGGCTCTGCATATCCTGCCGATGGTTTGGCTCAGCATGGCGGACTATTCGGTGGCCCCTGATTGATCGTGAAGGGTGGTGAGGCTCAAGATCTCGAATTCCTTGAGGCCGCCCGGCGTGTGCACCCTGGCCGTGTCCCCCTCCTTCTTGTTCAGCAGGCCCCGCCCTATGGGGGAGGTCGTCGAAATCAGGCCTTTTTGAATGTTCGACTCTTCGGACGACACCAGCTTGTAGGTGATCTCGGTATTTTTCTGAAAGTCGTACAGCACGACGGTGGATCCATAAGAAACGCGGTCCCTGGGTATCCTGTCGAAATTGATCATGGCCACGTCGGCCAATCTCTTGCGGAGTTGAGCCAACTTGGCGTTGAGGATCTCTTGCCGCTGCTTGGCCGACTGGTATTCCGCGTTTTCGCTCAGGTCCCCCAGCGCAATGGCTTTCTTCAACTCCTTGGGGAGCTCCTTGGTCAACTCGTCCTGAATCACACGAATTTCTTCTTCCAGTTTCTTCTTGATGTCGATGGTCATGTGAGTTGTTTTTCGGCCTCGGGAAGCCGCCAATAATAGTCGTGATCGACTGAACAGTCAAAACATGCCGACATTGAGCCTCCTCCGCTTCAGATCGCCGGCGGACGACGAGAAGGCTGCGGCGATTGGCCGGAGCC
This sequence comes from Acidobacteriota bacterium, assembly GCA_028875575.1. Taxonomy (NCBI): domain Bacteria; kingdom Pseudomonadati; phylum Acidobacteriota; species Acidobacteriota bacterium. Next base: position 17,089 of record JAPPDF010000094.1, on the reverse strand, counting down.
CGCTGCAACCCGTGGGAGGCAGCCCGACAAGATGCGGCCCGGGAATCACCACAAGCTCAACTTGATGCGCAGGTACTTCTTGGGATTTTCCCGGAGGTCGTGCATGAACTTCACCAGCTCGGCCGACGCCAGGTCGAGGTTGGAGTAAAGGGAGGGATCTTTCAGAAGCCTGGAAACGGTCCCGTCCCCGTTGCTCATTTTTTCGGCCACAGTGGAGAACTTCCCAAGGCTTTGGTTGAATTGACTGTAAAGCGTGTCGTCCTTGGACAAGCGGCCCAGGAATCCCTCTCCATCCTCGATTCTCTTCACCACCTTTTCGAATCTGGCCAGCATGCGTTCGGCCCGGTCATAGATTGCGGGATCGTTGACCGCCTTGCCCAGTGTCCCCTCCCCCGAATCCACCTTGGTCACCACGTTCTGGCCCAGTTGAAGCGTCTGCCTCAGTTCCTCGTAGAGCCGGGGGTCCGAGACGAGCTGCCCGATGGTCCCTTCTCCGGCTGTGATCCTTTTGACCAGATCCTGCAGCTCCTCCGTTGTTCCGGTGAGGTTGTTGAAAATGCCCGGGTCGTTGATCAGCTTTCCCAGGGTCCCTTCCTGGACGTTGATCTTGCCGGCGATTCCGGTGACTCTCTCGACCAGGTCGCCGACGTTGGCCATCAGGTCGTTAGTCCCCTGGATGATCCTCTTGATGTCGGGCGGGGAAGAGCCGTCGATCTCGCCACCATCCGAGACCACGGGCTCGGATTGGGATCCGCGGGAGATCTCGATGTACTTGTCCCCCAGTAGGCCGATGGAACCCAGCGTGGCTTGCGAGTCCCGGCGAATGGATTGCTGAAAGGCCCGATCGATTTTCATGTGGACCTCGACGGCCCTGCCGGGATCGTCCGAGCGGGAGACGCGAACCTCACCCACGCTGCCCACCTCAACCCCTGCCAGCCAGATCAAGGATCCCCTGCGCAGCCCGGAGGCGTTTTCGAGATGGGTCTTGACGGTGTATTTGGGCGTGAAAAGCCCCCGTCCGCCGCTGACCAGCACCAGGGCGGCAGCCAGGATCACGAAGCCTGATATGGCCACAATACCGACACGCAGTTCTTTCCAAGCCATTGATTGTCGAGCCATGGTACCTCCTCTCAAATAAGGAATCTCTTGATGTATGGATCGCGGCTGTGCCTCAGCGCCTTGTCCGTTCCCTGGAAAATGATTTCTCCGTTCTTGAGCATGATGAAGTGCGTATTGATTCGGCCGGGATCGGTGAGCTCCCGGCGGACGACCCAACGACCATTTTCCTGGATAAAGCGTTCATTGGCAAGCGTATAGGCATCGTTCAAGCGATGGGTGACAAAGACGGAGCTGACATCCTCCAGGTCTCTCAACTTGATGACCAGCTCGTTGATGGTTCGAGCCGTGATGGGGTCCAATCCGGCCGTAGGTTCATCGTACAGCATGAGGTTGGGGGTCCCCACCAAGGCCCGGGCGATGGCCGTTCGCCGGCGCATGCCGCCTGAAAGCTCGGAGGGCATCTTGTCTATGGCGTCTTCCAGGTTCACGAATCCGAGGGTCTTCCTTACGACCTCCAGGATCTCGTCCTCTTCCAACTCAGCCTGCTCGTAGAGCCGAAAACCGACATTCTCCGCCACCGAGAGAGAGTCGAACAGCGCCCCCTCCTGAAACACCATGCCGATGCGCTTGCGGACCTCCATCAGAGGTCTTTCACCAAAGCGGGTGATGTTGCGGCCTTCCACCCAGATTTCTCCCTCGTCTGCCTGAACCAGGCCGATAATCAATTTGAGAAGGGTGGATTTTCCCGAGCCGCTGCCTCCCAGGATGATCTTGGTTTCCCCACGCATTACGGAGAAGGAAATATCCTTCAACACAGGGGTGTCATCGTAATACTTGGTGACGTGCTTCAGCTCTATGGCAGGAGCTTCATCCGCATGGTCGTGGCGTTTGTTCATCACAGGATGGTCAGGAGGATGCGGGTGATGAAAAAGTTGGAGATGAAGATAAGAATCATGGAGGTGACCACGGCTTGAGTGGTCGATCTCCCCACCCCCTCCGTTCCTCCCCAGGTTCCCAGTCCCCGGTGGCAACCCACAATGGCGATGAGAAAACCGAAAATGGGAGGTTTGGCCAGCCCCTGCACCAGATCGGCATAGTCCAAACGGTCGTAGGCGGATGTCAGGAAGAGCGAGGGACTGATTCCCAGAAAAATCGTGGCCACGAAAAATCCACCCATAATGCCGACCAGGTCGGCAATCACGGTCAGAACCGGAACCATGGTTGTGCAGGCCACCACCCGCGGTGTCACCAGTTTCTTGATCGGGTCGGTGCCGAGGGACCGCATGGCGTTTATCTGCTCGCCGATCAGCATCGACCCCAGCTCCGAGGCGATACCGGAGCCGACACGCCCGGCAACCACCACCGCCGTCAACACCGGCCCCAGCTCCCTCACCAGGGATACCGCCACCAGTTGACCGGTGTATCCGACCGCTCCGAACGAGGAAAGCGTGTTGGAAGTCTGCAGAGCCAGCACCGCCCCCGTGAAGAAGGCGGTGAGACAAGAGATGGAAAGCGAGCCCACCCCCACGATGTCCATCTGCTGAAACGTTTCCCTCAGGTAGAACGGCCGTCGAAAGAAGCTGGCGATCGACCGCGCCCCCAGCAGGGTGAAGTCCTGAACTTCAAGAACCCAACTCTGCAGCAGCGTGGTCGATCTGTCGGAGAGGCCGTTCATCAAGAAATCGTAATCGATTGGAAAAGGCTAAGTCAAGATTCCATCCAAATGAAAAAGCTTGCTACCAATTCTCTATATCATTTATTATCAATAGATTAAAGAAACGATCCCCGGGCCGTGCCGACCTGTGAGGCCTTGGGAGCGCACTGTCAATCCCAAAGGACTCCAAACACCGCCACGTGTCTCGGGAGTCCAGTCAACCGGGAAAAAGTGCCTGCCAATTTGACAGCCTGGTACCGGTGGGAGCGGTTGACGGTGCCCAGGGTCCAACGATAAAATCGCACCGCAAGTAGCCTTTCGCCACTGGACCCCTCCCTATGATTCTTCCCGTCGTCAAGTTCGGAAACTCGGTCCTGCACCGGGTTGCCGAGCCGGTCACTGCCTTTGACGAGACCCTGGAGCGGTTGAGCAAGGACATGGCGGAAACCATGTACGCGGCTCCGGGAGTTGGCCTGGCTGCCCCCCAGGTCGGGGTGCTGACCCGCCTCATGGTGATCGATCCCACGGGTGGAGAAAAAGCGGATTCCTTGATTGTCCTGGCTAATCCGGAGATCCTGGAGTCCGAAGGCGACCAGTACGAGGAAGAGGGTTGCCTGAGTATTCCCGAGTTCACGGCGCGGGTCCACCGACCCCGGAAAGTGGTCGTCAGGGGGAAGCGGATCGATGGCAGTCGGACCATGGTGGAGGGAGAGGACCTGCTGGCTCGGATCCTGTCCCACGAGATCGACCACTTGAACGGGGTACTCTTTATCGATCACCTGAGCGTGATCAAGCGCGACATCATCAAGAGAAAGATACGCAAGAAGGTTCGGGCTGGGGAGTGGTGATGCGCCTGCTCTTCATGGGGACCCCCGGCTTCGCAGTACCTACCCTCCTAAGACTCCTCTCGAGTCGACACCAGGTCAACGGGGTCTTCACCCAACCCGACCGTCCCTCCGGCCGGGGCCGCAAACTGGCCATCGGTCCCGTCAAGCAGGTGGCTCTCCACAACGGGTTGCCGGTCTACCAGCCGGAAAGGCTGGTGGGGGAGGAGTGGAAGTCCCTGGTGGAAACCACCGCCGACGCCCTGGTGGTGGTGGCTTACGGCAAGATTCTGCCTTCCTGGCTCTTCACCCTCCCGTCTTTTGGCGCCATCAACCTGCATGCCTCGCTGCTGCCGCGCTACCGGGGCGCCGCACCCATTCCCTGGGCGATTGTCCGCGGCGAGACTCGAACCGGCGTCACCACCATGAGGATCGACCGGGGCATGGACACCGGGGACGTGCTTCTGCAGAAGGCGGTGGAGATAGGCGAGGAGGAGACTTCGCTGCAGCTCGGAGATCGCCTGGCGGTCTTGGGGGCGGATCTACTGGCGGAAACGCTGGACCGGCTGGAGGCGGGCCAGGTCCGGGCCCGGCCGCAGGATCCTCGACTGGCTTCCTATGCTCCATTGCTGAAGAAGTCCGACGGTGAAATCGACTGGAGCCGGTCCTCCCGTCAGATCTTCAATCGGGTGCGGGCTTTCAATCCCTGGCCGGGCGCCTTTACCCATCGGAAACGCTCCCGGTTGCGCATTTTGAAAGCGCGGCCGGTCACCGTGCCCGCACAGGAGCAGGCAGCCGGTTCGCTGTGGCGGTGGGATTCCCGACGTGCCCTGGTCGCTTGCGGAGAGGGCTGGCTGGAGCTGTTGGAAGTTCAGCCGGAAAACCACAGGCCGCTGGCGGCCGCCGATTTCCTGAACGGCCTCCGATTGCAATCCGGGCACTCCATCCCGTTGGGAGATTGAGCGTGTCTCCTTCACCGGCGCGACTGGCCGCCTTCCGCATCCTGATGAAAATCGAGCAGGGGGGCGGGTTCGCCGTGGACATGCTTCATGACGATCCTGTCAGCCGGTTCAACTCGGCCGACCGCCGCTTGGCCACCGAGCTGGTCTACGGAGTCCTGCGGCAGAAGAGTTGCCTGGACTGGCACCTGGCCTCGCTGGTGGAGCGGCCCCTGGAACGGCTGGACAGGGAAGTCCGGATGGTGCTCCGGTTGGGAGCCTACCAGATCCTGTTTCTCGCTCGAGTTCCCGTGCGTGCAGCCGTGCACCAGTCGGTGGAACTGGTGAAGGAATCCGGAAAGCGTTCCGCGACCGGCCTGGTAAACGCGGTGCTGCGCAAAACCGACGAGGCCGGTTTCGAGCAGGCATGCAGCCGGTTGCCGCTGGATTCCAGCTGGGGGCTCAGCCTCCGTTGTTCCCACCCCGAATGGTTGGTGAACCGCTGGATCGACCGCTGGGGTTGGAAGCACGCCTCCATCGTTCTGCACGAAAACAACTGTCCTCCCAAGGTGCATTTCCGTTCCAACTCGCCCCGATTGGGGCAGGAAGAGATGGTCACCATCCTGGAGGGGGAGGACTGTCGTGTATACCCCCATCACCTGGGGAAGGGGATTTGGGTAGTCGATGAGGGAGACCTGACCAAGTCGTCGTTATACCGGAGCGGACAGCTGGCCATTCAGGGCGCCGGGTCCCAGGCGATTGCCCGCTTGCTGGAGCTGAAGCCCTCGGATGTGTGCCTGGATCTGTGCAGCGGCACCGGAGGCAAGGCCTCCCACATGGTCCAACTGGGGAAAGGACAGGCGAGCGTTGTCGGACTGGACTCCAATTACGCTCGCCTCCGGGTTTCGAGGGAGCGTCACGGGAAGCAATGGCCCGGCTTGAGCTGGGTGGTGGCCGACGGAACCCGGCCTTTGCCGCTGTCGCCGAGGTTCGACAAGATTCTGGTGGACGCGGTCTGCTCGGGAACCGGGACTCTGCGACGCAATCCCGAGATCCGCTGGCGCCTGCGGGCGGAAGATCTCACCAGGCTGGCCGGGCTGCAGTTCAGTCTGCTGGACAATGCCGCCGACCTGGTGAAACCGGGCGGAACCCTGGTCTACGCCACCTGTTCCCTGGAACCGGAGGAAAACGAACAGGTGGTGGAGCGCTTCCTGGCAACCCACCCCGGATTCCGGTTCAAGGCCGCCTACGATGAGAGGTTGAAGCCCTACGAGGAGTTGAATCCCTTTTGCCGCGACGGGTTCCTTTGGTTGCCGCCGCTTGTGACTCAATCGGACGGTGTCTTTGCAGCCGTGATGGAGGCTGCGGAATGAAATTGGTGGTAAAATAGATTTTCTGCTGGATTCTGAATCCCGGAATCGATGGACGACCCTCCACATTTAACCTTCCTCGGCGTTTCACTCAGGCTGCTGGCCATCTTCTTTCTGGTCTTTTTGAACGGCTTTTTCGTTGCAGCCGAATTTGCCATCGTCAAGGTCCGTTCTACTCAGATCGAGACTCTGGCCAGAAAGAGGCATCGGCGGGCCAAGGTCGCCGAGAACGTCATCCGCCACCTGGATACCTACCTGTCGGCGACCCAACTGGGCATCACCCTGGTCAACCTGGGTCTCGGCTGGCTGGGAGAGCCTTTTGTGGCCGAGATGCTCCGGCCGGTGCTCTCGGGATTGGGCGTGCACTCACCGGATCTGGTCACTTCTCTTTCCGTTGTCATCGGGTTCGTCTTCATCACCTTTCTAGTCATCGTCGTGGGTGAGCTGGTGCCGAAGTCGCTGGCCATCCAGCGGGCTCAAGGCACCGCGCTCTGGGCAGCCATCCCCCTGACCCTTTTCTACAAGGCCTTTTATCCCGCCATCTGGCTGCTGAACAGGGTGGCCAACCGCATTCTCAGGGCGGTGGGCCTTCGACCGGCCAGCGAGCATGAGGTGGGGCATTCCGAGGAAGAACTGCGCATGCTTCTTTCCGAATCGGGGACCGGAGTCTCCCACGACTCGTTGAGCCGCCGCATTCTCCGCAGAACCTTCAGCCTGAAGAGCCTGCAGGCGCGCAACATCATGCTGCCCCGAAACAAGATCGACGCCCTCTACCTGGAGATGTCGCCGGAACAGAACCTCGAGATTGTCAAAGCCTATCGCCATACCCGGTTTCCGGTCTGCCGCAAGACGCTCGACGACGTGGTCGGAATGGTCCACATCAAGCACCTGCTCTGGCAGATTCAGTCCGGGACCGAGCCAGTCGACCTGGAATCGATCTGCCGGGAGATCCTGTTTTTCCCGGAGTTCGCCTCGCTGGAGACGATGCTGAAGACCTTCATGCAAAGGAAGTGTCACATGGGAGTCGTGGTGGACGAATTCGGGGGGACTTTGGGCCTGGTTACTCTGGAAGATGTTCTGGAGGAACTGGTAGGAGAGATCCAGGACGAATTCGACCAGGAAGCTCCCTTAATCGTCAAGCTCGGCGAGGGTAAATTTCTGGTGGATGGCTCCACGCCGCTGCACGACCTGGAGGAAGCCTTTGGAATCCAGTTCAACGGAGACCACGACGTCACCACACTTGGCGGTTACCTGGTAAACCACTGGCGGAATATCCCTTCCGAAGGGGCCGAGTCCATCCATGGCAACCTCAAGATGGTGGTGCGCCGGGTGGAGAAGCTTCGAGTCAGCCAGGTCCTGGTGCAAATCCTGGAATCGGATCCCACCGAAACCTGAAGCGGGCCCGCATTGCTCAAGGGGGGCGGCGGTCAGTGAATCCTCAGCTCGGGGACGATCAGCCAGGGAGCCGGATGGGTGACCTCCGACAGCCGCTCTTTGAGCAATGCCTCCAGGGTTTGCCCGCGCCTGGAGACTTGAGCCCAATCCCCTTCGAGCAGGCTCTCCCACAGGCTCTTGGGCTTGGGGTAGAGCACCAGTTCCACCTCTTCCTCCGCGGGAATGTTCAGTTCCTGCTTGAGCAGATCCAACGCCGTATTCAGCCCACCCACCGCATCGATCAGTCGGCGCTGCCTGGCCTGGTGCCCGGTGAAGATACGGCCGCCGGCCTGACGTTCCAGCTCCTCCACGGAGAGGTGGCGTCCTTCGGCCGCCTTCTCGACAAAGGTGGTATAGATGTGGTTCATCCACTCCTCGACTTCGTCTCTCTGACTGGAGTTGAGGGAGGTCGTGGGAGAAAGGATGTCGGCATTTTCGGCCAGCTTCACCCGGTCTACGGTGATTCCCAGCCATTGATCGAATAGCCCGCTCACGTTGAATTTCATGAAAATCACCCCGATAGAGCCCGTGACGGTTGAAGGCTGAGCCACGATCTTTCGGGCCCCCATGGCGATGTAGTACCCACCTGACCCTGCCACTCCTCCCATGCTGACCACCACCGGTTTCCCGGCCTCTTCCATGAGTCGAATCTCGCGCCAGATCTTGTCGGATCCCACGGCGGAGCCCCCCGGGCTGTTGACGCGAAAGAGCAGACCCTTCACACTCTTGTCCTTCCGGATCTTCCTCAACCTGGACACGATGGTGTCTCCTCCCATGGTATTCTCCCAGGTCTCATCGCTTCGTCCGGTCATGATCGGACCGATGCCGCCCAGCAGCGCCACTTTGTTCGGTCGAGAGCTCTTTTTCCGGCGCTTGACGGCTTTCAGATAGTCCGACGCCGAAATGGAACGGTACTCAGGTTCCCCTTCGGCAGACTCGGTTCTCAACCGTTTCCGAATTTCATCCTCGTATCCGAGGTGGGTGACCAGGCCCGCGGCCAGAGCCGAGGATGAGCTCAGGATGCCGTTCTGCATCAGGCGACCCAATTCCTCCGGCTCGATCCGGCGTTCCTGGCTCAGGGCCTGGGTGAGGCGTTGCTGAATGTCGGACAAGAGGCTCCGGTACATGGAGCGGATCTCCGGGGTCATCCCGGATCGGGTGAAGCTTTCGGGACTCTTGTATTCCTTGAACTGGAGCACGTCGGGTCGGACCTTCAGCTTGTTCATCATCTTGCTGTAGAAACTGACTTCGGCCACCAGGCCATTGACCATCAGGGCCGAATCCTGATTCAGGTGGATCTCGTCGGCAGCCGACGCGAGGTAAAGGTCCTTGTCGCTGACCAGGTCCAACGACAGGTAGGTGTAGATTTTCTTGCCGGATTCCCTGAAGTGGTGCATGAAGGATCTGATCTCTTCCAGGCTTGCCCAACTCGATTGCACGGGATAGATTCGGCAATAGATCGAGGCAATGCGCTCATCCTCGGCGGCGGCCCGCAAGGCCTGTCCCATCTCCAGCAGGGAGAGTTTGCCTTGCCCCGTGAATTGCGCCAGGGGAGAGGTTGGTGGCAGGTCCGACAGTTCACCGGCGATAGTGAGTTCCAGTACGGAGTCGCTCCGGACCTTGACTTCGGCCGGACGGGTGAAACGAATCAGTGCAAAGACCATGATTCCGAACAGGATCAATAGAATTCCCAGAATGACACCAAAGATCTTTACGCCCTTGCTGGCCATGAATCCTCCTTGTCTCGACGTTCCGGCGGCAACCGGACTTTCCATTTCCCGCGGGGCCGACCGGGATCAGAGCTTGCAGGACCGGTCCCCGATTCCATCGCTTCAGGCTGCCGGCCCTGGCCGATTGAACGGGACCAGATTCAGGGGTTTTTCCGGCAGCCCTCCTCGTAAATGAGGCAAGGACTGGGGGTTAGGCGCGCAAGCTGCGGCTATGCTACCATCCCCTGGCAGTTTTGGGAATGGACTGGGGCCGCTGGAGACAGATGGGGCCGGATTCCCGGTTCGAGAGGTGGAAACCCCGTCCGAATTTCGTGAGGGACGCATGAAGAGATGGACAGCCTGGGTCTTGCTGCTTGGCGCGGGATGCTGGTGGAGGCCCGGTCAGGATGCCGGGTTCGAGTCCTTCGCTGAGACCTACGTGGAGGAACTGCTGGCCATGAGGCCCGAGTGGGCCACCCAACTGGGAGATCACCGCTACGACCACCGTCTCGACGATTACTCCAGTGACGGTGTGGACCGGGAACTCTCCTTTCAACGCCGATCTCTCCAGCGGCTCGAGACCATGGATCCGGCGCGGCTCAGCGAAGTCAACCGGGTGGACTATCGGATCCTGAAAGCCAATATCCAGTCCATGATTTTCCGGCTGGAGGACTTGAAGGAATACCAGTGGAATCCCATGGTCTACAATGTGGGCAGTGCCCTCTATTCCCTGGTAGCGCGCGAGTTCGCGCCCTTGCCGGAAAGATTGGCCAACCTTCAAGAAAGGCTTCAGGCAGTTCCGGCGGTAGTGGCGGCGGCCAAGGCCAATCTGGCCAATCCCCCCAGGATCCATACCGAGACCGCAATTCAGCAGAATCGGGGCACGCTGCGCCTCATTGCCGAGGGGCTGCAGCCCTATCTGGACCGGATACCCGACCTGGAGGAGTCGTTTTTCCAGGCACGCCAGCAAGCCGTCCAGGCCCTGGAGGACTTTGGCCGATGGCTGGAAGAGGACCTGCTCCCGAGAGCGCGAGGCGACTTCAGGCTGGGGGAACGGCTGTACAGGGACAAGCTGAGGCACACCCTGGAATCGGATCTGTCCCTGGAGGAAATTCGCCAAGCCGCCATGCAGGATCTGAGGCGTACCGGCGCAGACCTTGCTGCAACCGCCCGCCTCCTCTATCCCCGCCTCTTCCCCCATGGGCGCCTGCCACAGGATTCGAAGTCCCTGGTCACCGAGGTGCTTGACAAGCTGGCCGATTCCCATCCGGACAATGAGACCATTGTGGGCAAGGCCCGGCAGTCCCTGGACGAGGTGACCCGTTTCACCCGGGAACAGGAGCTGGTGACGGTTCCCCGGGAACCCATCCGGATCATCGTGATGCCGGAGTTCCAGAGGGGCGTGGCCGTGGCCTACTGCGATTCTCCCGGGCCGCTGGAGACTCGGGGTGAGACCTTCTACGCCATCTCTCCAACTCCTGCCGACTGGCCGGCCGATCGCGTGAGGTCGTTTTTTCGGGAGTACAATGACTATATGCTGCAGGAGTTGACCATCCATGAATCCACTCCGGGGCATTACCTGCAGATCGCCCATTCGAACCGGTTCCGGGCGCCTACCAGGATACGGGCGATCTTCAGCAGCGGAACCTTTGTGGAAGGGTGGGCGACCTATGCCGAGCAGCTCATGGCGGAAAAGGGCTTTGGCGGGCCGTCAGTCAAGATGCAGCAGTTGAAGATGCGCCTGCGGCTGATCATCAATGCCGTCATCGATCAACAGGTCCATGCCGGCAGCATGAGTCGTGAAGAGGCCATGGATCTGATGATGAACGAGGGATTTCAGGAAGAGGGAGAGGCAGCCGGCAAGTGGCGCAGGGCATGCCTGACCTCGACCCAGCTCTCGACCTACTATGTGGGCAACCGTGAAGTCAATGCCATACGAGATGCCTACGAAGCCAGGCATGGACCCCTGAAGGACTTCAAGGCCTTTCACGACAGAATGCTGTCCTTTGGGTCGCCGGCCCCCAAGTACGTGCGGGAACTGATGGATCTCTGAGCAACGGTCGGGTCTCGGAAGATCGCTGACGGCGGCAGGCGTTGAGTTTGTCTCCGTCAGCCGTGGTGCGCGGGCGGCTTGACGCGGGAAATTGCAACGGCGAGCTGAAGCCTTCATCAATAAAGGAGCTCCATGATTCCTCTATCGGAAAGACTCAAGCAGCCGAAGCCTCTCCTCTATGACGGGGGGTTCGGCTCGCAACTGTTCGCCAGAGGCATTGAGCTGCCCAACAGCAGCGTGGCCAACGAGTTGCATCCGGAAGATGTGATCAGCATCCATTGCGCCTATATCGAAGCCGGAGCCGATGCCATCGGCACCAACACCTTTGTGGGATCCACCCTGCACCTCAAGATGGCGGGGAAAGATCCTGCCGGTTGCGACGGTCTGGCCAGAGCCGCCGTGGAACATGCCAAGGCCGCGGTCGAGAGAAGCGGTAAGGAGACCTATATCGCGGGCTCGCTGGGGCCCTCCCCCGGAGCCATCGAAGCCGACAGCGGCGACACCACCTTCGGGATCGCCAACCACCTGGTGAGAGATGCCCACCGAAGGCTGGCTGACGCCCTGGCGGAAGGCGGCGTCGATTTCTTCTGCATCGAGACCATGTTTTCGGCCCGGGAGGCGTCCATCGCCGCCGATGTGGCCCGCCAGTACGGACTTCCGGTCGCCGTCAACCTCACTTACAAGTACACCCGGGACCGTAACAGCGGCAAGCTGACCTACAAGACGGACTGGGGACATTCGGCCCCCGATCTGCTGGAAGTTTTTTCGGCGGGCGAGTTGTCGGGGGGAGACAATTTGCTGGAGCACGTGGACCTGCTCGGACTCAACTGCGGCGCCGAATCCAGGAGGGAGGAACATACGGGCATGCCCTATGCCATCCAGGGGGTGCGGCAGCTACGGGAGGCCATGGTCTCCAGGCAGATGGAACCGAAACGGATGATGGCCTACCCCAACGCGGGAATGCCTCAACTGGACGACGACCTCAGGAGCTACTACACCCAGACCCCCGAGGAAATGGCCGGCCATCTGCCCGACCTCCTGAAGGAAGGAGCTTACTTCATCGGCGGTTGCTGTGGCACCACCCCGGCCCATATCCGGGCCTTTCGCTCGGCGCTGGATGCTTCCGCTCAGTCAAGCTAGCGGGACGCGCCTCGAACCGACAAGCCAGGGAAAGAGTTATCCGCGAAGGGACAAGATAGGGATATCCACGACGGGGAGATTGATGGGGGAAGTCCGGCGCCCGGCGCCGCTCATCCGTTCGGCTGGCGGAACCGGTTTTCCCACTGACGCCATTCCGGGAAGCCCAGCAGTTGATCCAGTTCCTCGAAAGTGGCCAGGTCGTCCAGGTAGTCTTCGGGTAAGCTCCCTTCTTTCAACTTCGACAAGGCGCGCTCCATGGCCCGGACCGAGGCCATCAGGGTGGTCAAGGCGTAGGCGACGACCTTGTATCCCAAAGTCTGGAGTTGTTCCAGGGAGAGCAGGGGAGTCTTCCCCCGTTCGACCAGGTTGATCATGAGCGGTTTGTGAAAGGAAGCGCTGATCCGCTCGATCTGATCCAGGCTGGTCGGGGCCTCGATGAAGATGATGTCGGCTCCCGCCTGCTGATAGAGTTCTCCCCTGCGAATGGCATCGTCGAATCCGGTGACGGCTATGGCATCGGTTCGGGCGATGATCAGAAATCGATCGCTGCGCCTGGCGGCGACGGCTGCCTCCAGCTTATCCGCCATTTCCGAAGCTTCAACCAACTGCTTTCCCGGCGTGTGCCCGCACTTCTTGGGGATCAACTGATCTTCCAGTTGGATGGCCTGGGCTCCGGCCGCTTCGTATTCCTCCACGGTCCGGCGCACATTGACCACTCCGCCGAATCCCGTGTCGGCGTCTGCCAGGACGGGGATGTTGACGCTGCGGACCAGGTGGTGCAACCGCTCCAGCATCTCCGAAAAGGAGATCAAGCCGGCATCGGGGAGGCCAAGGTGGGAGGCGGAGTGCCCGAACCCGGAGAGGTAGACGGCCTCGAAGCCGCAGCGCTCCACCACTTTGGCGGAAACCATGTCGTAACAGGCGGGGACCAGCAGGGGTTGGGGGAGCGCCAGGCGCTGCTTGAGAATGGTCGAGCCCACCGCGATTCCTCAGGCTCCGGGAGCCGGAAGAGAGAGGATCCCCTCGACCGTTCTGGATCCGAACGCCACCGAGAGAATCAGCTTGCCGTCGGTGTCGCCGTGCCCGCTGGTCAAGTCCAGATTCAGGTGGTGGGCCTGGTGGTCTCCCATTGCCGATCGGCTCTCGAGTGGGATTTCGCGGCTTGAGCCCTGCTGGCCTCCGGAGCCTTCGGGGGCCTTGGGAATGAGCAGCAGGGTCCACTTGTCGCCGGCTACGGCCTTGGCCCGCAGATCGTATTGTCCGGTTGAAACCTTCACTCCCGCGCTTTCCACAGATCCACTGATCTCCAGGGTGGCGCGGCCACAATGAAAGACGAATCCCTCCTTGATATCGGCCAGATGCTCCGCGTTGTAGGGGAGGGTGAAGTAGCTCAACTTGAGCTGAACGCCCTCGGCTGAAGCGCCGACGGTCTTGCGGATATGAGGGTGAGACAGAACCAGCGCCGTCAGGGTGAAGAGCAACGCAACCGACAATCCAAGCTTTTTCATGGGGAAACTTCCTTTCGCGGTCCGGGAGTGGGTTGGATCAAAGAGGAGCTGTAACACCCATACCGATCTCAATCGTCGGCGGACTTGTCCTCGTCCTCCTTGTACATGTAGCGGATGCCGTGTTTGAAGACCAGAATATTGGGTTCGGGATCACGGTTGAATTTGATGCAATTGCGGTCGTACCACTCGATGACTCCCTCCATTCGTTCTCCGTCGTGGAAGACCAGAACCATCGGCGTCCTGTTCTGCATCTGCTTCAGGTAGTAGAAGCTTTCGGCGTTGGTCTGTTCCGGAGGAGTGGGGCGCTTCTTTTGAGATCGCACGGTCATCTTGTCTTTGATGTCCGATAGCGACGGACGGATGAGCCGACGATTCATGGAAAATCCTCCTCCCGGCTTTGCCTGGATTGTGTGCAGAGTCGCGGCAGGGCGACTGCCCCGCCGCCAGGCTTCCACCCAACTACTGCCGCTTGTCAAGAGAACTCAAGTCTTCCGCGTTACGAAGGACACTCGGAATCCTGCGATCATTTCAGGACGGGCGATAAGAAACTCATTGGCCGGCAAACGGCCGTATCACAGCGCTGACCCGCGGGGTAATTTCAAGGTGGCCTGTGAGCGTCAAGATTGAGGGTAGTTTAGCATGGGGCCCCATTTCGCCACAAGTCCCAAGAAGGCAGCCTCAGGTTGGAGGCGTGGCGCTCACGCCGCTCAGTCGGAAGAGGAATCGGTCCAGAGCCAGCGACTTGTTGAGATTGCGCCCCAGTCCCTTCATCAAGTGGTCGAGAGAGCCAACGGCATCGACTATCTGTCTGAGAGTCAGGAGGGAGCCGATTTCGGTCAACTCCGAATGCAGATCGATATTGGTAAGGCTTCCGGTAGGCGCGTCCAGTTGAATCAGCATCAGGTCGCGCAGCAGGTCGTATAGCACACCCGTCTTGAACTCGAATTGCCCCTTTTGCCTGGGCGAGGCCAGAGGCTCGGTGACTTGCAGAGCCCGGTGATAGGACAAGGCTCCGGCGCAGGCCCGGATCGCCTCCACCATTTCCCCGCGGGCCTCCTGGTACTGCTGCAGGTCCAGATTCAAAGCCTTGCCGAGGCTACCCCGGGAAATTCGTCCCACCAGGGGCAGATCCTGGGCCGGGTAGATCGATCGTTGCCGGAGGATGCGTTCCAACTCCGCCGGAGAGAAGGGATGGAACTGGATGCGCTGGCAGCGCGACCGGAGGGTGCCGGGAAGATCGTTGGGGGAATCGGTCACCAGGATGAGGAGGGATGTCTCCGGCGGTTCCTCCAGGGTCTTGAGAATGGCGTTGGCGGCTTCCAGGCGCAGACGATGGGCCTGGTCGATCACAAAGACGCGGCGACGGCCTTCAAAGGGTTTGAAAAAGACCTCGCGAATCAGATCTCTCATCTGATCGATCTTGATGAAGGCTCCGTCGGGTGCGTAGCTACGAACGTCGGGGTGCGACCGCTGATCGATCTTGCGGCAGCTCCCGCAGTCGTCGCAGAAGTCATCCTCGAGTTTCTGGCAGTTGGCCGCCTTGGACAGGAAGTGGGCCAGGGTCCCCTTGCCGACTCCCGCGATGCCTGCAAAAAGCAGCGAGGAAGGCAGGCGGCCTTCGACAAGACTTCGCCTCATCAGGTCCCGAACGGGGGCGTTTCCCAGAAAATCACTCCATCCCATCAGACCTGCCCCCTGGAAGAAGGGTCGAAATCAGCCCCAGGATTTCCCGATGCAGCGCTTCGATGGTCCGGCTTCCGTTCAGGACCCGGACCCGGCCGGGTTCCCGCGCTGCAATCTGCAGGTATCCTTCCCGGACGCGATGGAAGAATTCCAGAGACTCTGCCTCGAATCGGCCTTCGTCCAGCCCGGTTCGACGGTTCCTCTCCCTGGCCCGGGCCAGGGAGAGAGAGGGCTCGATGTCAATCAGGAGCGTGAGGTCCGGCTTCCTCCCGCCGTTTACCATGCGATCGAGAGTTTCAACCACCGAGAGATCGAGCCCGCGCCCGTATCCCTGGTAGGCGGCGCTGGCATCCGCAAAACGGTCGCACAAGACCCACTTTCCCTCAGCCTGAGCCGGAATGATCTGCCGGTGGAGGTTCTGGTTGCGCGCCGCGTAGTAGAGCAGCAGCTCGCTCAAGGGCAACAGTCCCCGGTTTCGGGAGCTGAGCAACAGTGAGCGGATGGCTTCTCCCACGGGAGTTCCGCCGGGCTCCCGCAATTCGGCCACCTGGATGTCGCGTCGGGTCAGGTAGTCGGCCAGCAGCCTCACTTGAGTGGTCTTGCCGCAGCCGTCCAATCCCTCGAAGGAAATGAATGGAGGCATGGAGAACCCAGGGTTCGGCCCCGACTTCGGGGCCGGGATCCTTGGCAAAATAGCACATATTCGAAGGGTGCAACAAGGCGCGCACCCTGGTGCCGGCCCGCTTGCCGGGGCGTTTGGAATTCGGCCGGGACTTGAGGTAAGATGGCCCCTTTTTGAAGCTGCGGGATCGGGTGGTCAGCGGGGTTCGGAAATCGCCGGAGTCGGAAAGGGGCGAAGAGTTCCTCGGGTCGGCGATTCTGTTTTGCGGGAGCTTCAAACCGATGGGTGTCATCGCTGGAAATGTCCAGCGGGTGATGGAGACGGTTGCCGAAGCGGCGCTGAAATCCGGCCGCCGCCCGGAGACGGTGCGGCTGATGGCAGTGTCCAAGCTGATGGCTGCCGACCGGATCCGTCAGGCGCTTGCGGCCGGCGTTGACTGCCTGGGCGAGAATCGCGTTCAGGAAGCCCAGTCCAAGAAGGTTCATCTGGCGGGACTGGATTTTGAGTATCACCTGATCGGCCCACTCCAGAAGAACAAGGTCAACCGCGCCGTGGCCACCTTCGATTGGATCCAGACTGTCGACAGCCTCGATCTGGCCAGGCGGATCGATCGTTCGGCGACCAGACTGGGCAAGGTGGTCTCGGTGTTGATCCAGGTCAATATCGGAAGAGAGCCGCAAAAGGCGGGGGTGGCGGAAGAAGAGCTGGAAGAAATGGCCGGGCGTTTGGTCGACCTGGACTTCATCTCGATTCAGGGACTGATGGCCATTCCCCCCTATCTGGAAGATGGCGAGGCCGTGCGGCCCTATTTTCGGCGGTTGAGGCAGTGGTTCGACCGGTTGGCGAATCTTGGCGTTCCGAAGGTACGCATGAAGGTTCTGTCCATGGGAATGAGCCACGATTTTCCCGTGGCCATTGAGGAAGGTTCCACCATGGTTCGGGTAGGCACGGCCATCTTCGGGAGACGTCCGCCGGCCCGCACTTCTCACCAGGGGGTGTGATCCTGGCGCAGGCATTTTCCCCTCAGCGCGTGCTCGGGAACGAAGAGCGTAGCGGTCACTACGGTCGAGCGAGCATGGATGCGCTGAGGGGAAA